>DASVKO010000223.1:0-1973 GCA_036385355.1 Dermatophilaceae bacterium | reverse complement strand
TGGCGGTGGCGGTGGGATTTGAACCCACGGTGGAGTCTCCCCCACACACGCTTTCGAGGCGTGCTCCTTTGGCCGCTCGGACACGCCACCGTCAGCGAGGTTACTAGAGCCGGTGCCCGGCAAAGAAATCGAGCAGGATCTGCGAGCACTCCTGCTCGCGAATCCCGCCGATCACCTCGACCCGATGGGTGGCCCTGCGGTCGCGCACGACGTCCCATACGGAGCCACAGGCCCCTGCCTTCGGATCCCAGGCCCCCAGGACCAGACGCCCGATCCTGGCCAGCATCAGCGCTCCGGCGCACATGACGCAGGGCTCGAGAGTGACCACCATCGTGCACTCCTGGAGTCTCCAGCCGCGTCGAGCCGATGCGGCAGCCCGCAGGGCGACCACCTCGGCATGGGCTGTCGGGTCGCCGTCCTCCTCACGCCGGTTGTGCCCGGCACCCAGCACCTCCCCCTCGGGAGAGATCACCAGGGCACCCACCGGTACGTCCCCGGCGGCCAGCGCCCCGGCTGCGACGTCGAGGGCCCGAGCCATCCACTCGGCATACAGCCGGTCGGCGGGCGGGCTGGCGGACTGGGGATGCACCATCACACGATACGTTTCACCCATGCGCGTTCACATTGCCGACCATCCGCTGATCGCCCACAAGCTCACGGCGCTGCGGGACAAGAACACCGACACCCCCACCTTTCGCCGGCTGGCCGACGAGCTGGTGACCTTGCTGGCCTACGAGGCGACCCGGGAGGTCAGGGTCGAGGCGGTCGACATCGAGACGCCTGTTGCCCCCACCCGCGGGATCAAGCTCGCGAGCCCGAAGCCGCTGGTCGTCCCGATCCTGCGGGCCGGCCTGGGCATGCTGGATGGCATGGTGAGGCTGTTGCCGACGGCCGAGGTCGGCTTCCTCGGCATGGTGCGCAACGAGATCACGCTCGAGGCCACCACCTATGCGAACCGGTTGCCCGACGACCTGTCCGGGCGACAGTGCTACGTGCTCGACCCGATGCTTGCGACCGGCGGCACCCTGTCTGCGGCCCTTCGCTACCTGGTCGACCTGGGCGCCGACGACATCACGGCGATCACCCTGCTGTCAGCCCCCGAGGGCATCGCGAGGCTTGAGTCTGACATGGGCGACCTCTCCGTCCCCATCAGCCTCGTGACGGGCGCGATCGACGAGAAGCTCAACGATCGCGGATACATCGTGCCCGGCCTCGGCGACGCCGGCGACCGTCTGTACGGGATCGTGTGAACGGGTTCCCCGGCGTGCCTTCCCCACAACGGCGCGCAGCCTTGGCAGTATTACAACGAGTTGTGACCATCGAAGACCGCCGTACCAGGGAGACACCATGAAGATGGTCAAGAAGATCCTGCTCTTTACTCTGGTGGCCTTCCTGATCTATGCGGTCTTCAAGTACCCGAGCCTGGCCGCGGACTTCGTCCAGAACATCTGGGACTTCTTCGTGCACCTCTTCGAGAGCCTCTTCAGCTTCTTCAACAGCCTTCTGACCAGATAGGCCAACGTGATGGCGCGGCAGCGACCTGAGCTCGACGAACGTTTCCGTCGCAGCAAGCTGCACAAGTACCTGCTGGCCGACGAGGAGGTCATCGTCGCCCAGCGCCAGCACTGGGCCGTGCTGTGGAAGCCAATTGTCATCGGCGTGCCCGGGCTCGTCGTCGTGATCGCAGCGAACGCCTTCATGAAACCCAGCACCCTCACCGATCTGCTCTGGTGGATCCTGTTCGGCATGGCGCTCTGGGGCGCCGGCAGGTGGTACGTGTGGCGGCGTAACTGGCTCGTCGCCACCAACAAGCGGGTGATGGTGAACTACGGGCTGCTCAACCAGGGCGTGGCCATGTTCTCGTTGAGCCGGGTCCCCGACCTGACGTACACCCGCTCAACGCTCGGGCAGCTGTTCGGCTATGGCGAGCTGAAGAGAGAGAGCTCGGGCAACACCCAGACCCTTCACAAGCT
>DASVKO010000222.1:0-3176 GCA_036385355.1 Dermatophilaceae bacterium | reverse complement strand
CATGATGCCCACCACCGGTTGACGCCCAACCAGGGCGCCCAGCTTGGCCGGGCGCTCGAACCCTTCGACCTCTTCTGGCTGGAGGACTGCACGCCGGCGGAGAACCAGGAGGGCCTGCGCCGGGTGCGGTCCCAGACCACCACCCCGTTGGCGATCGGTGAGGTCCTCAACTCGGTCTTCGACTACCAGACGCTGATCACCGAGCAACTGATCGACTACGTGCGTTCCTCAGCCACCCACGCCGGCGGGATCACCGGGCTGCGCAAGATCCTGGACTTCGCGGCGATCTACCAGATCAGGTCCGGGATCCACGGCCCGACGGACGTCTCGCCCGTCGGGATGGCGGCGGCCCTGCACCTCGACATCGCCATACACAACTTCGGCATCCAGGAGCTCATGCCGCACAACGCGCGCACGCTGGAGGTGTTCCAGACGAGCTATACGTTCATCGACGGACTGCTGGACCCGGGCGAGAACCCCGGCCTGGGGGTCGAGCTCGACGAGCTCGCGGCCGCCGCATTCCAGTACACCCCGGCGTACCTCCCGGTGAACCGCCTGCTCGACGGCACGATGCACGACTGGTGACCCGATGACACCTCACGCGGAAGGACAACGAATCGTGACCCAACACACCGACCCGCCGACGGTGGGGCTGGCGCAGTGTGCGCTCCTGCTGCAACCGGGCGACGACGTCGCCGTCACCACCGGTGACCTGGTTGCCGGCACGCGGGTGCTGACCGCGTCCGGCGAGATCTTGCTCTCCGTCGACGTGCCGCGCGGCCACAAGCTGGCGGTGCACGACGTGCCGGCCGGGTCGATCGTTCGAAAGTACGGTCAGTCGATCGGCTGCGCCATCGTGGACATCACCGCGGGTGACCACGTGCACACGGACAACCTCGGGATGGACTCGTCGGCGCGGGCATACGAGTTCGGTACCGCAAGGACGGCGCTGCCCGCCTTCGACGGCTCCCCACGGATGTTTCAGGGCTTCCCCCGCGCCAACGGCCGGGTCGGCACCCGCAACTTCGTCGGGGTGCTGACCTCGGTTAACTGCTCGGCGTCATCGGCCAAGATGATCGCCGACCAGTTCCGCGGGACGACCCTGGACGCCTTCCCCAATGTTGACGGTGTGGTCGCCCTGACCCACCAGAGCGGATGCGGGCTGGTTCCCGGCAGCGAGGGCGCGAACACGCTTGTCCGCACCCTGCGCGGTTACGCGCGGCACCCCAACTTCGGCGGCCTGCTGGTGCTGGGGCTGGGCTGCGAGATGGTGCCGGTGCTGTCGCTCGTCGACGGTCAGGACCTGCCGGCCGACACGATCGTGCAGGCCCTCACGATCCAGGACACCGGAGGCGTGCGCGCCACCGTGCGCGCCGGCGCAGACCTCATCCGGGAGATGCTTCCCGTGCTGGACGCCCGCCGGCGCGTGCCCGCCCCGATCAGTGAGCTGGTGCTGGGGCTGAACTGCGGTGGGTCGGACGGATACTCAGGCATCACGGCGAACCCTGCGCTCGGCCACGCCTCGGACCGGCTGGTTGCTGCTGGCGGGACGTCGATCCTGGCCGAGACCCCAGAGGTGTTCGGCGCGGAGCACCTGCTCACCCGACGTGCGGTCTCCGACGCGGTGGGTCGCCGACTGCTCGAGCGGATCGAGTGGTGGCAGGAGTATGCGCGCGCTGGTGGCGGGACGCTGGACAACAACCCGTCACCGGGCAACAAGGCCGGCGGGTTGACCACGATTCTGGAGAAGTCCCTGGGTGCGGTGGCCAAGGCAGGGCAGGCCGACCTGTCCGCGGTCTACGAGTACGCGGAACCGGTTACCGAGCGGGGCCTGGTATTCATGGACACCCCTGGCTACGACCCGGTCTCGGTCACCGGGATCGTCGCGGGCGGGGCCACCGTCGTCTGCTTCACGACCGGCCGGGGTTCGGTGCTCGGGTGCCGGCCGACGCCGTCCATCAAGCTGGCCACGAACACGCAGATGTACGAGCGTATGGCCGAGGACATGGACGTCAACTGCGGCAGGATCGTGGACGGAACGGCCAGCCTCGCCGACGTGGGGGACGAGATCTTCGAGCGGATCATCGCCGTCGCCTCGGGGGAGCGGACCGCAAGCGAGGAGCTCGATCTTGGCCAGGATGAGTTCATCCCCTGGCACCTTGGCACGGTGACCTGACACCGTGCCGATCAGCGACAACACATGGCAACCGATTGCTACGGGCCCGATGAAAGCGAAACGATGACAGTCATGCTCAGCCAGCCGGCCTCGCTCGCGCCGCACCCTGACCGGCTCCTGCCGGCGGACCCGGCGGTCCGCGACATCGCCCGGCGGCTCTACGCCGCCGTGCGGGATCTCCCGATCATCTCCCCGCACGGTCACGTGAACCCGAGGATCCTCCTGGACAACGTCCCGTTCCACGATCCAGCTGAGCTGTTCGTCACCCCGGACCACTATGTGACCCGGCTCCTGCACGCCTCGGGCGTGTCGCTGGACTCGCTCGGCGTCGGGCAGGGCCCCCTGTCGGAATCCGCGGCACGCGCCGCCTGGCGGTTGCTCTGCAGCCACTGGGACCTCTACCGCGGTACCCCGGTGCGGTACTGGCTGGAGTCCGAGCTCGTCGAGATCTTCGGGGTCACGATGCGGCCGTCGGCCGCGACGGCCGACACCATCTACGACCACCTCGCCGAGCGGCTGGGCCAGGACGCCTACAAGCCCCGGGCCCTGTTTGACAGGTTCAAGATCTCCGTGCTCGCCACCACCGACGATCCATGCGACGACCTTGGAGTGCACGCTGCGCTGGTGGCGGACTCAACGTGGTCCGGGCGCGTCATCCCCACCTTCCGTCCCGATCGCTACCTCGAGGCATCCGAGCAGGGGTGGCCCGTCGCCGTGGCGCGGCTGGGCACGGTGTCCGGGCAGGACACGAGCAGCTACGCCGGCTGGGTCGCCGCCATGCAGGGGCGACGGGAGTACTTCATCGCTCACGGTGCAGTGTCCGCTGACCATGCCCACACCGACTGCGGGACCGAGCCGTTGGATGCCCCCGAGGCGGAACGGATCTACCGCGCGGCGCTGGAGCGCACTGCGACACCGGCTGAGGCAGTGGCGCTTCGTCGGCACATGCTGCTGGAGATGGCCCGGATGTCGACCGAGGACGGTCTGACCATGACCCTGC
>DASVKO010000221.1:0-3199 GCA_036385355.1 Dermatophilaceae bacterium | reverse complement strand
CGTTCGACCTCGACCAGCTTCGGCATCGTGACGCCGGGGATCGGTTCGCACTCGCCCTTCTTCCAGTCGCGGACGACGCCGTGCGGGTTGGCCATCGCGTCCGGGGTGTCGTGCAACAGCGGAGCCGCCACGATGTCCTTGCGCACGCCGAGATGCGTCGCGGCGAGTCTGCTGAACTCCTTCGCCAACGTCATGAACGTGTCCCAGTCGGTGCGAGTCTGCCAAGGCGGCGCGATCGCCGGGTTGAACGAGTGGACGAACGGGTGCATGTCGGTGGTGTTGAGGTCGTGCTTCTCGTACCAGGTCGCCGCCGGCAGCACGATGTCGGAGAAGATCGTGGTGCTGGTCATCCGGAAGTCCAGCGTCAGCAGCAGGTCGAGCTTGCCGGTGGGCGCCTCGTCATGCCAGACGACGTCCTTGGGCCGGTCCTTCTCGCGGGTCTCGGTCGCCCGGACCGAGTGGTCGGTGCCGAGCAGATGCTTCAGGAAGTACTCGTTGCCCTTGGCCGAGGAGCCCAGCAGGTTGGCCCGCCAGATGGTGAGCACCCGGGGGAAGTTCTCCTCCGAGTCCGGGTCCTCGCAGGCGAAGTTGAGCCGTCCCGACTTCAGCTCGTCGACCACGTGGTCGGCCACCGGTCGCCCGGCCGCCTCCGCCTCGTCGGTCAGGTCGAGCGGGTTGCGGTCGAAGGTCGGGTAGGAGGGCATCCACCCCATCCGGGCCGACTGGGCGATGATGTCGGCCGTCGTCTTGCCCGCCAGCTGTCCACCCGGGGCGGCCTGGACCAGCGTGTCCGAACCGAAGTGGTCGTAACGGAACTGGTTGCTGTGCAGGTACCAGTACGCCGTCTGGATCATGTTCCGCGGCGGGCGGGACCAGTCCAGCGCGTTGCCGATCTGGTTGTAGCCGGTGAGCGGGCGGACCTTCTCCTGGCCGACATAGTGCGCCCAGCCGCCGCCGTTGACGCCCTGACATCCCGTGAGGTTGGTCAGCGTCAGGAACGCGCGGTAGATGGTGTCGGAGTGGAACCAGTGGTTGGTCCCCGCCCCCATGATGATCATCGAACGCCCTTTGGACTCCTCGGCATTGGCCGCGAACTCCCGGGCGATCCGCGCCGCCGCACCGGCGTCGACACCGGTGATCTTCTCCTGCCACGAGGGCGTGTAGGGCGCGTCGGCGTCGTCGTAACCGGTCGGCCAGGCGCCGGGCAGGCCGTGCCGGGCGACGCCATACTGCGCGAGCATCAGGTCGTAGACCGTCGTGACCAGGTGGCCGTTGACGCGACGGACGGGAACCCCCCGGCTGACCAGCCCGGCCCCGCCGTCAGTGCCATCGCCGTCAGTGCCATCGCCGGCACCGGCCACATCGAAGCGTGGCATCGCCACCTCGACAGCGAACTCGGTGCCACCGTCGGCGCTGAGCATCGGCACGACATCGCCAAGATCGAGGTTCCACTTGCCGACGCCGGCGTCGCCGTACCGGTGGCCCATCGAACCGTTGGGAACCACTGGCAGCTCGGTGGCCGAGTCCAGCAGCACGGTCTTGAAGGCAGCGTTCTCGCTGGCGGCCTGCGTGCCGCCGAGGTCCTCCGCCGTCAGGAACTTGCCCGCGAAGTACCTGCCATCGCGCTTCTCCAGCCGCACCAGGAACGGCAGGTCCGTGTAACGGGAGACGTACTGGGAGAAGTACGGGACCTGGCGGTCGACGAAGAACTCCTTGAGGATGACGTGGCCCATCGACATGGCCAGCGCCCCGTCGGTGCCGGGCTTGGCGGGCAGCCACTCGTCGGCGAACTTGACGTTGTCGGCGTAGTCCGGGGCCACCGCGATGACCTTCTGGCCGCGGTAGCGGGCCTCGGTCATCCAGTGTGCGTCAGGGGTCCGGGTGACCGGCACGTTCGAGCCCCACATGATCAGGTATCCCGCGTCCCACCAGTCCCCCGACTCGGGAACGTCGGTCTGGTCGCCGAAGACCTGGGGAGAGGCGACCGGCAGGTCGGCATACCAGTCGTAGAAGCTGAGCATCGAGCCGCCGATGAGGTTGACGAACCGCGCACCGCCCGCGTGCGAGACCATCGACATCGCCGGGATCGGGGAGAACCCGGCGACCCGGTCCGGCCCCCACTTCTTGATGGTGTGGACGTGGGCGGCGGCCACCATCTCAGTGGCTTCCTCCCACGAGGCCCGCACCAGCCCGCCCTTGCCGCGGGCGGCCTTGTAGCGCTTGGAGCGTTCCGGGTCGCCGACGATGTCGGCCCAGGCCAGGACCGGGTCACCGAGGCGGGCCTTGGCCTCGCGATACATCTCGAGCAGTACCCCGCGCACGTATGGGTAGCGCACCCGCGTGGGCGAGTAGGTGTACCAGGAGAAGGCGGCACCGCGGGGGCAGCCGCGCGGCTCGTACTCTGGCCGGTCCGGCCCGGTGGTGGGGTAGTCGGTCTGCTGGGACTCCCAGGTGATGATCCCGTCCTTGACGTAGACCTTCCATGAGCAGGAGCCGGTGCAGTTCACGCCGTGGGTGGACCGGACGACCTTGTCGTGCGCCCAGCGGTCGCGGTAGAAGGCGTCCGCCTCGCGCCCGCCGCTGCGGTGCAGGGTGCGCAGGTCCTTGGAGACCTCGGCCTTCGTGAAGAACCTCCGGGTGCGGACCAATGCCTGCGTCACCGCATCGTCCAGCCCGTCGCCGGACGCTCCTGCCCACTGGTCAGTGCTCACCCGCGGTCCCTCTCCTTCGTTGACGATGTGCCTGAGACCGCGACGTTCTGGGCCCGCACGGCCTCGATGCGCTCCCACTGGTCCGGGTCGAGCGCGATGAGAGCCGCCGGGAAGACCCCGTCCTGCTCCTTGAGGATGTGGTCGGACAGCAGAAGCAGAGCGTGCAGCAGGCGGTCCGGCCAGGTCGGGTCATCGGGGGGACCCGCGGCCGCCTCCCCCAGCACCTTCTCGATCTCGCGGTGATCCGCGCGGAGAGCCTCGATGTGATCGGGGAACTCGTCGGACATCTCGGGGAAGAGGCCCTCTTCCTCGACCACCGTGTGCGGACCGAGGATGGCAAGGATCTGCCGGCAGCTCCTGGCGACCTCATCAAGGCGTCCGCCGGCCAGCGAGCTCCGGAGCTCGCCGACGTGCGCGGCCACGTCGTCGTGCTCGCGATACAGCTCCGCGATGGTGTCGATCTGCTGGCATCCGCAGTACTCACACAT
>DASVKO010000220.1:0-33965 GCA_036385355.1 Dermatophilaceae bacterium | reverse complement strand
GCCCACGCCCACGGCGACGAAGCGGTCGCACACGTCCTGCGCGGCGGCTGCCGGTGTGGCGATGACGCCGATGGCGACTCTGCGCTCGGTCACGATCTGCTCGAGGTCATCGACCGAGCCCACGATCATCCCGGCGATCTCCTGGCCGATCACGTCAGGGTCGCAGTCCATCAAGGCCACGACCTGGAACCCTCTGGTGGCCAGTCCCAGGTAGGCAGCGAGCGCATGACCCAGGTTGCCGAGCCCCACGATCGCCACTGGCCAGTCCTTGGCGAGCCCGAGCTCACGGGTGATCTCGTGGGCGAGCATCTCGACCCCGTACCCCACCCCGCGAACCCCGTACGAGCCCAGGTGGCTCAGATCCCGGCGCAGTTTGGCCGAACGGACCCCGGCCGCGGTCGCCAGCTCCTCGGATGAGACGGAGGCCACACCGCGATCGGCAAGCTCGCTGAGAGCACGCAAATACTGCGGAAGTCGAGCAACTGTGGCGTCAGGTATGCCTTGGCGCGCCGCGGGGTCGGCGATCACGAAGTCACCGACTCCTCTCAGGGTTGAGCCCCTCCATAGCACGGGGGCACCGCAGCGCGTGAATACCCCCCAACAATAGGTCTTTGTGTACGCGTTCACAAAGTCGCGCGAGGCAGCAACACCCTGATACAGGAGGGGCCTGCTGGCCAGCTCGCCAAACCGGTGCCTACCCGTCCGAGGTACCCACCGTGCCCGCGATGCCGAGGGCGCGACGGAGTCTTGACTCGTTCACCCGCCAGTGGTCATGCTGAATCCCGTCCACCAGTGTCACCGGGATCAGTTCTCGGTAGGCGGCGCTCAGAGCAGGGTCATCAAGGATCGACAGCTCCGTCCACTGGACACCGAGATCTTGGGCCACCCGTTCGATCACCTCTCGCACCGGTCCGCACAGATGGCAGCCGGGCTTGGAGATCAGGGTGATCCTGGCAGGGACACGGTCAGTCACGACCCCACTGTATGACGGCTCCAGGCGAGCTGCAGAACACGTCCAAGACCGCTGGGCACGACCGCGCGCCGGGGCGGACCCTGCTCAGAAGAAGACCGACCTGCGCTGCAAGAGAAGCGAGTAGAGCGTCTGCTGAATGGTCTCGCGGACCCGGTCGGTGAGATCGAACACCACCATAGGGTCGTCCGCCGCCTGCCGTCCCAGGACCGAGGTCTCCACGGGCGCGCCAAACTCGATGATCCACTTGCTGGGCAACGGAACCAGGCCGAGTGGACCCAGGAGGGGGAAGGTCGGTGTCACCGGGAGGTAGGGGACACCGATCACGCGGGCGACCGTCTTGAGATTGCCGAGAATCGGGTAGATCTCCTCTGCCCCCACGATGGAGCAGGGCACGATCGGCACGCCGGTTCGCAGTGCTGCTGCCACGAAGCCGCCGCGGCCGAACCGCTGAAGCTTGTAGCGCTCACTGAAGGGCTTCCCGACGCCCTTGAAACCTTCGGGCCACACCCCGACGAGCTCGCCAGAAGCGAGCAGGCGTTCCGCATCGGGGTTGGCGGCCAGCGTGCAGCCGCTCTTGCGGGCTACCGCGCCGACAACCGGCGTCCTGAAGACGAGATCCGCGCCGAGCATTCTCAGATAACGGCCGGCCGGGTGCTCGTCGTGTACCGCGACCTGGGCCATGAGGGAGTCCAACGCCACCGTGCCCGAATGGTTGGCCACGATCAGCGCGCCACCGGCGCTGGGGATGTTCTCGATGCCTCGAACCTCGACGCGGAACCACGACTTGTACAGAGGTCGCAGCAGGGGGAGGTAGGCATTCTCCGTGAAGTCCTCGTCGAAGCCGAAGTCGTCAACGATGTAGTCCCCGCTAAGACGTCGACGCACGAATGACAATGTCGCGGCGACCTGACGTTCTATGTCGTCGCCGGAGAGCCCCGAGGCCGCAGCCCCCCGACGCAAGGTGGCGATCGCGAAGGTGACCAGCTCTTCGACGCCTGCGCCCACCCGAGCAGTAGCCGGCGATGGCTTGGCCGCCTTGGGTGTGACCCGCCGGGACGGGGACGTGGTCACCGAGCTGCGACCGGCCTTGGCCGCCGGAACCCGACCCGACTTCGGGACGGGGCGCGGGCGGTGGACGCTGGGCGCCCGGACGTCGACCGCGGTGAGAGCCGGCCGCGGCGCAATCTCCTCGCCGGCGGCATCCGTCAGCAACGGTGTCCGGCGCCGCTTGGCTCGTTCACCCGACGCCCTGGCTGCTCCTGCCGCCAACATATCCGCGCCGGAGCCCCCCTTGGCGCCCTTGGCGCCCTGAGTGCCCTGAGCGCCTGGCCTGATCGGGACAACCTTGGGATCGGCCATCAGTGGTTCCTCCCCGACGAAGGTGAGCCGCCCAGAGCCCTGGCCGCGGAGTCCGCAAGCCCGCCCAGGGCCCCGGCGAACGCCGCGCCCGGCAGCCCTGATCGCATGTGAGAGGCGAAGTCCTCGAAAGCCGTGCGAGTCGTGAACTCCGGCTCGAGGCTAAGCACCTCGCGCATCCTGGTCGTATCCATGCCCCTGCCCCATGCCAGGTACTGCATCTGGTCCCCCGAGAAATCCGCCAGGCCCGCACGCTTGACGAACTGACTGACCAGGCCGGAGGCGGACATCGGAACCGGCAGCGTGGGTCGCCCGGCCAGGCGAGCTGCCTGCTGCACGGTGATAATGCCGTCACCGGCCACGTTCACAATGCCTACCGGGGGTCCAACGGTGGCAAGCAACAACCCGCGCAGGGCGTCGTTCTCATGGATCAGCTGGAGCCTGGCGTCGTACCCGAACGGGATCGGGATCACGGGCAGGCTCAGGTAGTCCGTCAGACCCGTCCGCAGCCCTGGGCCCACAATGTTGGCCAGGCGCAACATGGAGATCTCCACGTCTGCGCGGCGACGTGAGAAGCCCCGCACATATCCCTCGACCTCAACCGAGTCCTTGCCGAAACCCGCCCGTGGCAATGCCTTCGGGCCCATGTCCTCGGCAAACATCGCCGGGTCACGAGGTGAGGAACCATAGACGGCGGCGGAGGACTTGACCACGAGGCGGCGGATGGTGGGGGCCTTCTGACACGCGGCCAGAAGCTGCATCGTACCGATGACGTTGATCTCCTTCTGGGAGACCCGCCCTCCCGCCGACAAAGGCGTGGCAATGACGTTCATGTGGACGACTGTGTCGACCCCCGCCTGGGTAATGATCCTGGCGATCATCGGGTTTCGGATGTCGGCCCGGACGAACTCCGCCTTGCCGATGTCGTGCGGCGGCGGGATAACGTCGATGCCGATAACCCTGGCGACGGAGGGCTCAGCGGTGAGCAGGCGTGCGAAGCGACCACCGAGGTAGCGGGACACTCCGGTCACCAGGACCACGTCCGCCATGAGCCACCCTCTCGCCAACTTGCTACGCCATGTCCGGCCTTGTCACGATCCTAACCAGAGCGACACGAAGGCCCGTCACCAAAGTGACGGGCCCCGCATGAAATCTGACTTACTTCTTGTTGCGACGCTGGTGTCGCGTCTTGCGAAGCAGTTTGCGATGCTTCTTCTTCGCCATGCGCTTACGGCGCTTCTTGATGACTGAGCCCATGAGTGTCCTTTGCCTTCAAGCCTGAATAAGTGGGCAGTGCTGAGTTTGTTGCGACCGTTGCAGGCACGAACTCCGCACCACGCCGAACATTCCGGGCTAGCGTACCGCCCTCGCTTCCCGCACCCCAAACCCCGGGTGTCAGGCGGTGCCGGCGAACGAGTTCTTCAGGTAGTCGTGAACCGCACTCTCCGGGCCCCTGGAAGGAGCGATCCACCCGGACTTCCGGAAGCTCGCCGCCGTGGACCAGGCGAGCGAAGGTCGGGCCGGCCAGTCGAACCCGGTCGGGCCGGCCAGTCGAACCCGGTCGGGCCGGTCAGTCGAACCAGATGTCGAGGCCATGGGTGGGGAACGCGGCCTCCCGGGTGGCCATCACCGCGACGTCCACCGCGTCCTCGGGGTCGAAGCCGACCGCCCAGGAGCGCCACCACACCTCTCCGCCCCTGGTCTCGACATCGCCCATGTGGGTCGGCCCCGGCCGCTCATACCGCTCCTGGACGTAGTCACGCCACTCCTGCGGCACCTCGGCGTCGAACGGAATCGGGCGATGGGCCGCGATCGCCGTCAGATGCGTCCATGCCCTGGGCACCACGTCGACGAGCTCGTATCCCCCACCGCCCAGCGCAAGCCACTTGCCATCGCAGAGCTCATGAGCCAGCTCGTGGATCGAGACATAGGACGTACGCTGCGCGTCCACCGACAGCGCCAGGTGAGCCAGCGGGTCCAGGACATGGGAGTCACATCCGTGCTGGCTCACCAGGATCTGGGGCTTGAACGCGCGCAGCACCGGGGGCACCACCGAGTGGAACGCCCGCAACCACCCGGCATCGCCGGTGCCGGGCGGCAGGGCCACATTGACAGCGCTGCCGGGTGCACCAGGCCCGCCCGTGTCACCGGGGAAGCCAGTGCCGGGAAAGAGCACCTTGCCGGTCTCATGCACCGAGACGGTGAGCACCCGGGGGTCATCCCAGAAGATGCGCTCGACGCCGTCGCCGTGATGGACGTCGACATCGACGTAGGCCACCCGCTCGGCGCCGTTGTCGAGCAGCCACTGGATCGCCACCGCGACATCGTTGTAGATGCAGAATCCCGAGGCCCGCTCAGGCATCGCGTGATGCATCCCGCCGCAGAAGTTGACGCCGTGCTCGGTCTCGCCGCGCCAGACCGCACTGGCCAGGCTCAGGGAACCGGCCGCGATACGGGCGCTCGCCTCGTGCATCCCGACGAAGGCCGGGTCGTCCTCGGTGCCCAGTCCCCGGGACTCGTCCGCATCCCCCGGCTCGACCGAGGCGTGGCGCACCGCCGCGACGTACTCCTCGTCGTGGACGGTGCACAGGACCTCGTCACCGGGCACCTGCGGATCGACGACCTCGACGTCAGACCCGTCGAACAGCCCGAATGCCTCACACAACCGCGCGGTGAGATCAAGGCGCACCGGACTCATGGGGTGACCCGCCCCGAAGTTATAGTTCGTGAAGCTCTGATCCCAGATGACGCGCGCCTGTGTTGGCATAATGGCACGGTACCGGCAGGTCGCCTCGGCTGCAGACTGGAACTATCCGCACGCCCCAGGGAGGGTTCATGGCCAAGAGCCGCTTGTACCAGGATGACGTCCTTGTCATCGGGCTCGGCCGATTCGGGTCGGAGGCCGCCCTCGGGCTTCATCGGCTCGGTCACAAGGTCGTCGCCATCGAGAAGGACCCGAGGATCGCCGAGAGCTTCTCCGAACGGCTGAACCGGGTCATCGTCGGCGACGGCTCCCAGCCCCACATCGTCGAGGCTCGCGGCACGACCGCCTTCAAGTTCGCGGTCATCGGCATCGGCTCCTCGGTCGCGGCGTCGGTCCTGACCGCCGGCAATCTCGTTGACGCCGGGATCCCGTCGATCTGGGCCAAGGCCGTCAGCCATGAGCACGCCCGCATCCTGGAGCGGATCGGGGTCCAGCACGTCGTCCGGCCGGAGGTCGACTCAGGGCGCCGGGTCGCGCACCTGGTCAACGGCAGGCTTCAGGACTACATCGAGTTCGACGACGGCTACGCGATCGTCAAGATGAGCCCCCCTCAGGAGACGATCGGGTTCACGCTGGCGCAGAGCGCGATCCGCACCAAGTACGGCGTGACCGTTGTCGGCGTCAAGGCCCCCGGCGAGGACTTCACCCATGCCGTCCCCGAGACAAAAGTGAGCGCCAAGCACACCCTGATCGTGAGCGGCCCGAGCGAGCTCCTAGAACAGCTGGTAGCCCGCCCCTGACGGAGTCAGCCCAACCCAGCAACCCGCTCCTTGCGCCCAAACCACCGAATTCAGTGGCGGAGGGCAGGGATTCGGTGGTTTCGGCGCAACAAGCCACAGGGGTTGAGACGTCGGGGGTGAGCGGGTGGGTCAGCGGATGACGGTGCTCGGGACGGTGCCGGGGTCCGCGCCCAGGGGCAGGACCATCACGATCTCCTCGGCTCCGTCGACCCCGTTCGTCACCCTCATCGGCCGGCGGGTGCCCGTGGGACGGAATCCGAAGCTGCTGGCGAAGGCCACGGCCGGGCCGTTGTCCGTGCCGACCCAGTAGCCAAGGCTCTTGTGCCCGTCGGCGCGGGCCTCGGAGGCGCCCGCCTCGACCAGCTTCCAGGCAACCCCGGTGCCCCGTCCTTCGGGTGCGACCCACAGGCCGAAGAGCTCGCCGGTGCAGGGGTGGTCCGGGTCGCCCTGTCCGAGGCTGACGACCCCCACCGGTGACCCGTCGCTGTCGGCGACCAGCCGGCGCGCCCGGCGCATGCGCTCACGCCATGCCTGCTCGTCGAGGGCCTCCTCCTGCGCCCGGGTGGCGACGAAGGCCTCCGGAGAGTCCTGAAGCGCCCTCAGACGGATGTCGCGGTACTGTTCCCAGTCCCCTTCGTCGAGGGCACGCACGTTGATCTCAGTCATGGGAGCACCATAAGGCGCAACGCCCCCGGGCACGGACGCGGGTCATCCGCGGCTCAGGAACCACCGGAGGCAAGCTGCTTCGAGCGTTCGGCCGCCGCCAGCATCGCGGTGACGAAGGCCGCGCGCACCTTGTGGTCGTCGAGCTCGCGCACGGCAGCCATCGTGGTGCCACCGGGGCTGGAGACCTGCTCGCGCAGGACGGTGGGATGCTGACCGGTCTCCTTGAGCATGGTCGCCGCTCCGTAGAGCGTCTGAACGACGAGCTCGGTCGAGGTGGTCCGGGGCATGCCCAGCAGCACGCCGGCCTCGATCATCGCCTCCACCACGTAGAAGATGTATGCCGGTCCGCTGCCACTGATCGCAGTGACGGCGTCCAGGTGCTTCTCGGCGACCCGCAGAACCTTGCCGCAGGAGCGCAGCAGCTCCTCGGCCTCAACCAGATGCACCTCGTCGCAGTGCTGTCCCGGGCTGATGGCCGCCATGCCCTCGTCCACGAGTGCGGGCGTGTTCGGCATGACGCGCACGACCGCGGTGCCCACTGGCAGGCGCTCTTCCAGGAAGCCGGTGGTGATACCTGCGGCAAGGCTGACCACGAGCGTCCCGTCCGGGACGTGGCCGCGGATCTCGCCGAGCAGACCCTCCATGTCCTGGGGCTTGACCACCAGAACCAGGGTGTCGGCCACCCGGGCGGCGTCAACGTTGGTCATCAGCCGGACGCCGTAGGTGGCGGCGAGCTCCTCGGCTCGCGGGACGTTGCGGCTGGTGATGACCAGCTCGGCGGCGGCGCGCCCTGAGCGGATCAGCCCTGAGAGCAGTGCCGAGCCCATGACGCCGGTGCCCAGGATCGCGACGGTCCTCGGGCTGTCCGCACCGTGGGCGTCCCGGTCACCCGGAACGTCTTTCGCGGTCTCTTCTGCAGAAGTCGCCATTGCTCCTCGCTCTCAGCCCTTGGTGGCAAGCGCGCGAAGGAAGACCATGGTGTTGGCCGGACGCTCAGCCATCCGTCGCATCAGGTAGCCGTACCATTCCGGGCCGTACGGGATGTAGACCCGCATCTGGTCGCCGCGGTCGGCGATCCGCTTCTGCTCCTCCGGCCGGCTGCCGTAGAGCATCTGGTACTCGAAGGTGTCCGCAGCCCGGTCCTGCTTGTGGGCGAGGGCGCCTGCGATCTCCACCATGCGCGGGTCGTGGCTGGCCACCATCGGGTAGCCGTGCCCTTCCATCAGCACCTTGAGGCACCGGACGTAGGACTTGTCGACCTCGGACCTGCCCTGGAAAGCCACCGACTCGGGCTCCCGGTAGGTGCCCTTGCACAACCGGACCCGGCTGCCCTCATGGGCGAGGTCCCGGCAGTCGGCCTCGGTGCGATAGAGGTAGGCCTGGAGCACGGCACCCACGCTGGGGAAGTCCTGGCGCAGCTCGCGCAGTGTCTCCAGCGTCCTCTCGGTGGTCGTGTGGTCCTCCATGTCGAGGGTGACGTGGGTGCCGACGTTGGCGGCTGCCTGACAGATCTCGCGAGCGTGCTCCAGGGCGATCTTGGCACCGTCCCCGGGCAGCGCCTGTCCCACGGCGCTGAGCTTGAGGCTCACCTCGGCCTTGCCCCCCTGGGCCAGACCGGCTTCCCCGAGCGCCGAGAGCAGCGTCAGATAGGCATCACGGGTGGTCTGCGCCTGCCCAAGCTCGACGGTGTCCTCACCGAGGTTGTCGATCGTGGCGAGGCGGCCGGTGAGGTCGAGCTCGCTGGCCACGCGCACCGCGTCGGCCGTCCTGTCGCCCGCCACGAAGCGCTTCACGACGTCCCTGCTGACCGGGGCCCGCTCGATCAGGTCACGCACACGATCGCTCCTGGACAACTGCAACAACCCCTGGCGCAGCACGCCGCTTGGATCCAACACGAGTTCCTCCGTATGCCGTATTCAGTGATCTTCGCACAAGGCTAGGCCCCCCGGCACGGTCCTCGGACGGCGCTCCCTCCGGCGCCGTCAGGTCGCCGTCAGGTCGCCGTCAGGTGGTGGTCAGGCGGTGATCAGGCAGTGGTCACAGGGTGGTCAGGGGGTGCGCCGACGGAGGGTGAGGGAGCCGGCGACGATGGCGGCCACCGCGAAGGCCGCCACGATCCCGAGGTCGACAGCGACGTCGCCGGCAGCATCGGCCTGTGTCGTGAGGGTGCGCATCGCGTCAACCGCGTAGGAGAGCGGCAGGACGCCCGAGACGAGCTCAAGGGCACGAGGCAGCAGATCGCGTGGCACGAGCAGACCACAAAGCAAGAACTGCGGCAGGACGAAGGCCGGCATGAACTGGACAGCCTGGAACTCCGTCTGGGCGAAGGCACTGACGAACAAGCCGGTCGCCGTGCCGAGGACGGCAACGGTCACCGCCACCACGACGAGCAGCCAGCCCGGGCCGGCGACGTCGAGCCCGCACACCCAGATCGAGAATCCCGTTGCCACCAGTGCCTGGACAACCGCGAGCGCACCGAAGGCCAGGGCGTATCCCGCGAGGAAGTCCCCCTTGCCCAGTGGTGTCGAGAGCAGACGCTCGAGCGTGCCGGACGACCTCTCGCGCAGCGTCGCGACGCTCGTGATGAGGAACATCACGACGAAGGGGAAGACCCCGAGCAACGGCGCGCCGATCTTGTCGAACACGGGGGTGCCGTTGAAGATCCAGGCCAGCAACCCGATCAGCACGCACGGAACCGCGATCATCAGGGCCAGGGTGCGATGGTCGCTGCGGACCTGCTGGAGTACCCGTTTCGCCGTGGCGAGAGTGAGCCGGGGACTCATGCTGCCCCTTCCGAGTCGATCAGGGCGAAGAAGGCCTGCTCGGCATCCGGGGCGCCGGTACGGGCGAGCAGCCCGTCCGGGGACTCGTCCGCCAGCAGCCGGCCCTCGCGCAGCAGCAACAGCCGGTCGCAACGGGTCGCCTCATCCATGACGTGGCTCGACACCAGGATGGTGGTGCCCCCTTCGGCCAGGCGGCGGAAGAGCGCCCAGAGGTCGCGGCGCAGCACCGGGTCGAGCCCGACCGTGGGCTCGTCCAGGATCAGCAGCTCAGGAGACCCGACCAGCGCCGCCCCGAGCGACACCCGCGAGCGCTGGCCGCCCGAGAGCTGGTCCACCCGCGAGTCGATGTCGGTCGTCAGGTCGACCACCTCGATGACCTTCTCGACCTCGGCGCGCGGGGCTCCGGCCAGGGCAGCGAAGTAGCTGAGGTTCGCGCGGACCGTCAGGTCGGCATACACGCTCGCATCCTGGGTGACGTAGCCCACGCGTGAACGCAGCCCGGGCGACCCGGCGGGCTCCCCCAGGACCGTCACGGTGCCACCGGCGATGATCTGCACGCCCACGATCGAGCGCAGCAGGGTGGTCTTGCCCCCGCCGTTGGGTCCGAGCAGGCCGACGACCTGACCCCGCGGCACAGTCAGCGAGATCCCGGGAAGCACTTCCCTGGAGCCCCGGGAGACGTGCAGGGCGTCCACCACGACGGCCGGAGCCGGGTCATTCATCATGGGCTGATACTTGCGTCACTGTCGGGTCCACGGCAAGAGTCTCCACCCTCGACGTACCCGGGTGACCACTGAGCCTCGCGGTCACCTGAGTGCGGGAGACCGGGCTGCCTCAGACGGGACTCACGGGACGTTCGGGAAGACCACGTAGAAGTCCTGCGCGGGCGTGCTCCCGTCCGGGTGGTCCATGGTGGCCTGCGTCCCGCCGTGCCGATGACGCCCCTGATGGCGCTGTTGACCCTGGCCGGAACGAATGGCGTAACCGACCGCGTCCATCATCAGCCTCATGCTTCTGAACATGGAGAATCCCCTTCTCACTGCCTCGTCTTCGTACCCCTCGATGTCCCACCCGTCCGGGACCCAACCCCGTCCCGCGAAATAGGACAAGAGGGAACATTAGGGCGCAGCGGAACACGGCGCAATCCCTTTACCCCATCTGAAACCAAGCCCGGGCCCGACTGTCCACGGCGGCCGGGACAGAACAGGACAGGCACGACGGGCATGGACCGACGATCGGACGGTGACGGCAGTGACGGCAGTGACGGCAGTGACGGCGGTGACGGCGGTGAGTCCGCTCAGGTCAGCGAATGAGGCGCTCTCAGGGCACGGCGGCAGCGGCCAGGTGCAGCCGGGCGAACGCCAGCGACTCGGCCAGATCTGTCTCACGCTGATGGTCGGACACCCGCCGGGTGCCGACCTCGACCACGACCGAGCCTGAGAACTGTTGCACCGCAAGGGCCTCGAGCAGCTCTGCACACGGCTGACCACCGCGACCGGGAACCAGGTGCTCATCCCGGGGAGAGCCCAGGCCGTCGGCCAGGTGGACGTGCGCGAGTCGTGGCCCGAGTGCCTCCGCCATCGCCATGGCGTCCGATCCGGCGGTGGCGGTGTGGGACAGGTCGAGCGTCACGTGGTCGTAGGGCTGGGTGACCGGGTCCCAGTGCGGGAGATATGCCTCGACCGAACGGTTGCGCGCCCGCCACGGGAACATGTTCTCGACGGCGAGCCTGATGCCGGAGTCGTGCTCGCGCAGGGCCACCCCGTCGGCGAACTCCCGGGCGTACTCCCGCTGCCAGCGGAACGGCGGATGGAGCACCACCGTGTCCGCCCCGACAGCCATGGCCAGCTCGATGGAGTTGTCGATCTTGGGCCAGGCCTCTGGGCCCCAGACCCGCTGGGTGAGGAGCAGGGTCGGCGCGTGGATCGACACGATCGGCATCTCGTGCAGGTCCGAGAGCGCCTTCAACGCCCCTGCCTCCTGGGAGACCGGGTCGGTCCAGACCATAATCTCGACCCCGTCGTAGCCGAGTCGCTGCGCCAGGTCGAAGGCCGTGGCGCAGTTCTCGGGATAGACCGAGGCGGTGGACAGCGCCACTCGCGCCCGGGGCACCTGCACTGAGGTCATGGCATCGAGCCTAACGGCGATCTCAACCCGCCGAGATCCAGTCCAGCCGGCGAAGGATCACCCCTTCGCGCAGGGCCCAGGGACAGATGTCGAGTCTCTCGATACCCAGCAGGTCCATGGCGGCCTCGGCGACGATCGCCCCGGCCAGCAGCTGCGGCGCCCGTCCCGGGGAGACTGCGGGCAGCGCAGAACGCTCGGTGGCGGTCATCCCGGCGAGCCTGGGCAGCAGTGCCGCGACGCTCTTGCGCCCGAGGGAGCGCACCGCATACGGTCCGACGGTGCTGGAGGGCGCGCCGGCGATACGGGCGAGGGAGCGCAGCGTCTTGCTCGTCCCCACGAACCGGTCGGGAGCCCCCGCCTTGTTCACGTCACGCAGCACCCGGGCGATGTCGGCACGCACCTGCTTGCGCACCGCCTTGATCTGAGCCGGCTTCGGCGGGTCCCCGGCGAGCCCGGACCTGGTGAGGCGCCCCGCGCCCAGCGGCAGGCTCAGGGCGACATCGGGCACTTCGTCGATGCCGGCCGCAAGCTCCAGCGACCCACCGCCGATATCCACCACCAGCAGCCGGCCGCTGGACCAGCCGAACCATCGCCGGACCGCCAGGAAGGTCAGCTTCGACTCCTCTTCGCCGGAGAGCACCTGCAGCTCGACCCCGGTCTCCTGAAGCACCCGGGCCAGCACTGCTTCCCCGTTCGGCGCCTCGCGAATCGCGCTGGTAGCGAAGGCGAGCAGGTCCTCGACACCCTGGTCCTCGGCGAAGGTGAGGCACTCGTGGGTGAACGCCACCAGGGCGTCGGCGCCCGCACGGTCGACCGAGCCGTCTGCCTCGACGTGCTCAGCGAGCCTCAGCTCGATCTTGTGCGATGACGTCGGCAGCGGATGGGCGCCGACGTACGCATCGACGACCAGCAGATGGACGGTGTTGGATCCCACGTCGATGACGCCAAGTCGCATGTCCTGAACCTACCGAGGTGAGTACCCGTGCGGATGGCTTTCGCCCGCGCGAGCTCCAGAATGTGGGACATCGCTCCCCCCCGCACACCCGCCTGCGACCCACCTGCAGCGACGACACTCACGCCATACCGTGAAAGGTTCCGCCGCATAGTCTTGGCAGATGCCAGAGACGCCCCTCGATATACCGCGCATGTGGGTCGAGTTCACCGACCCCTCCGATGCCAACCAACGATTCCGCTGCGACCTGACCTGGCTCACCTCGTCCTGGTCCTGCATCTTCGGCAGCGGGTGCGCCGGAATCTATGCGGACCGGCCCGACGACGGCTGCTGCACCCTGGGGGCGCACCTCACCGACAAGGAGGACGTATCGCGGGTGAAGGCCGCCGTCGCCGAGCTCGGGCAGGACGAGTGGCAGTACTACTCGGCGGGCCAGGGCGGTCGCTGGAAGACCAAGGAGGACGGGCAGCCCAAGACCCGGGTGGTCGACGGCGCCTGCATCTTCCACAACCGTCCGGGGTTCCCGGCCGGCGCCGGGTGCGCTCTGCACCAGCACGCCCGGTTGCGGGGGGTCGAACCACTCAGCGTCAAGCCGGATGTCTGCTGGCAGCTGCCGATCCGGCGTACCTACCGCAAGGTCAGGATGCCCGACGAGAGCTCCTATCTCGAGGTGACCATCACCGAGTACGACCGCCGGGGCTGGGGCCCGGGCGGCCACGACCTGGACTGGTACTGCTCGGGCAACCCGCAGGCCCACGTCGGCAAGGAGCCGGTCTTCGTCAGCAACAGCGCCGAGCTGCGCGAGCTCATGGGCTCAGGCGCCTATGACGAGCTGGTCGTTCGCTGCGACGCCCACCTCGCCACTGTGCGGGCCGCCACCACAGGCACGTCGGTCGGGTCGCGCACGCTGCTCCCCCTCCTGGTGCACCCGGCGACCCTGGCGGCACGCGACGACGCCGACCGCGCTCAGTGACCCCCGCTCCGCCGAGGGCATCAACCGGGGAAGGGACGCCGGCAGGGACACCAGGCGGTGCGGGGACACCAGCCGCGGCAGCGACGCCAGCCGGGGCAGGGACACCCAGCCCGAACATCTGGCAGCACCCTGATGTCTACGAGATCGAGAACCGCGGGGTCGACCCTGAGGGCCTGATCGAGACGGCCATGGCCGGCATCCACGACTGGACCGGGCAGCGAGTCCTGGACATCGGCTGTGGCAGTGGCTTTCACCTGCCATGGTTCGCCCGGACCGCGTCCAGCGTGGTAGGAGTCGAGCCGCACGAACCACTGGCCGATCTGGCGCGGCAACGGGCACGCGACCTGTCGCTGGCCAATGTGTCCGTTCTGGACGGCGCCGCCCAGGCACTCCCCCTGGCCGAGGACAGCATCGACCTGATGCATGCCCGCTGGGCCTACTTCTTCGGGCCGGGGTGCGAGCCCGGCCTGGCCGAGGTCGAGCGGGTGCTGCGACCGGGCGGGACGGCGTTCGTGATCGACAACGACGCCTCGCGGTCCACGTTCGGCGAGTGGTTCCGCAGGGCCATCCCAGCCCATGACCCCGTCGCGGTGGAACGCTTCTGGGCCCGGATGGGCTGGTCGCGCGAGCGCATCGACATGCGCTGGTCCTTCGGTTCACGGGCGGACTTCGAGTCGGTCGTCCGGATCGAGTTCACCGAGACCCTGGCGGACGGCATCCTGGCCGACCACCAGGGAACCGGCGTGGACTACGCCGTCAGCCTCTGGTGGCGGACCTTCCCCTGACCCCGGCCGCGCCGACGTGAGCAGCCAACCGCGCCGCGCCATCGTTCCTGACCGGTAGGGTGCGCCCATGAGCCTCGAAGACGCGTCGGCCGGGGCGCCCTGGCAGCCGCTGGTCCAGATCGGCGACATCGGCGTCGACCAGCACTGGGTCAACACGCCTGCAGGGTCGGCACCCACCGCGCAGGTGACCTGGACGGTGCAGGACATGACGCGCCGGGATCAGGTGATTCCCACCTACGCGATAGTCCTGGCCGTCGTCACCGCCGCGATGACGTGCCTGCTGGGGCTGCTCTTCCTGCTGATCAAGGAGGAACGGCCGACCGGGTGGCTGCAGGTCACCGTCCAGGGGCCGGACCTCGTCCACTCGACCCAGGTGCCGGTGAGTCACCAGGACATGGTCGTGGATGTCTACGCCCGGGTGGACTATGCACGATCACTAACCGCCGCCGCCCAGCAGTGACCACCGGGCAAGGACCTGACTGTCAGGTGCTTGTCAGAGGCTCCTCGTAGGCTCACCCGCATGGCAACCAAGACGGCAACCCGCTCTCCCGGCCACCGCTGCACCGAATGCGGCTGGTCGGCGGTCAAGTGGGTCGGACGCTGCGGAGAGTGCCAGGCCTGGGGCACGGTCATTGAGATCGGCGCGATCAAGGTCAAGACGACCGCAGCGGCGGTCGTGGACCGTCCTGCCCTGCGGATCGGCGAAGTCGATGCGCGCCAGGCCGAGGCGCGCAGCACCGGCGTCAGCGAGTTCGACCGCGTCCTCGGGGGTGGCCTGGTCCGCGGCGCCGTGGTCCTGGTGGCCGGCGAGCCGGGAATCGGCAAGTCAACGTTGCTGCTCGATGTCGCTGCCAGAGCCGCCCGGCAGGACCAGACCGTCCTGTACGTCAGCGGTGAGGAGTCGGCCGCACAGGTCAGGATGCGGGCCGAGCGCATCGAGGCGATGGCCACGAACCTCTTCCTCGCGGCCGAGACCGACCTGGCCACCATTCTCGGCCAGATCACCCAGCTACAACCCGACCTCGTCGTCATCGACTCGATCCAGACCATCGGCAGCGGCGAGGTGGAGGGTGCGGCCGGCAACGTCTCCCAGATCCGTGAGGTGGCGGCTTCGCTGATCCAGCTGGCCAAGACCCGGGGCATCTCGATCCTGCTGGTCGGTCATGTGACCAAGGACGGCTCGATCGCCGGGCCCCGCGTGCTCGAGCACCTGGTCGACGTCGTGGTCCAGTTCGAGGGGGAACGGCATTCCAGGCTGCGACTCGTGCGCGCAGTCAAGAACCGCTATGGCCCGACCGACGAGGTGGGCTGCTTCGACCTGTCCGATATCGGCATCGTCGGGCTCCCCGACCCCAGTGGCCTGTTCCTGTCCAGCCGCGACCTCATCGTCCCCGGAACCTGCGTCACGGTCACACTCGAGGGCAGGCGCCCCCTGGTCACCGAGGTTCAGGCGCTGCTCTCGGCCACCACGGCACCCTCACCGAGGCGAACGACCAGCGGCCTGGACAGCTCCCGGGTCGCGATGATCCTCGCCGTCCTGGACAAGCGCGCCCACGTCCCCGTCCGCCAGGCCGACTGCTACGTGTCGACAGTCGGCGGCGTCAAGGTGTCCGAGCCGGCCTCAGACCTTGCCATCGCGTTGGCCATGGCCAGCTCGGTGTCCGACCGTGCCCTTCCACCGGGCACCGTCGCCATGGGAGAGGTGGGTCTGGCCGGTGAGATCCGCGCCGTCACCGGCCTCCCCCGCCGGCTCGCCGAAGCAGCACGGCTCGGGTTCCGCCAAGCCGTGGTCCCCACCGGTGCACTGGGCAGCGAGCCCGCCCCGCCAGGGATGGAGGTCATCGAGGTCAGCGACATCCGACAAGCGGTCAACCTCGGGATTCTCGTGCGTGCGGGTCAATCGATCCAGACCTGAGATCACCCAGGTCACGGATGAGTCACAACCCGCCTCTGAGGCCTTCTGGCCGATAGACTGCGCACCAGCCGGAAGTGTGAACCGGCGACTGGATCCGACCCGAACCCACCGATCAGACCCAGCCCGCCGAGCCCGAGGGGGCACCAATCAACGGAGAACCAAGCGACGACAAACTTCTGCATGCCACTTTGGCAGCAGTGGCCCCGGGGACCGAGCTGCGAGATGGGCTGGAGCGGATCCTGCGGGGGCGCACCGGTGCGCTCATCGTGCTGGGCAACGACAAGGTCGTCGAAGGCATGTCCAGCGGCGGGTTCCCACTCGACATCGAGTTCTCCAGCACGCGCCTGCGCGAGCTCGCCAAGATGGACGGCGCGATCGTGCTTGACCGCGAGGGCTCACGCATCCTGCGCGCCGCAACCCAGCTGTTGCCCGACCCGACGATCGAGACCAACGAGTCCGGCACGCGGCATCGCACCGCCGAGCGGGTTGCCAAGCAGTCCGGCTTCCCCGTGGTCTCGGTGAGCCAGTCGATGCAGATCGTCGCGCTCTACGTCGCGAACACCCGCCACGTCCTGGAGGACTCGAGCTCGATCCTCTCGCGCGCGAACCAGGCCCTGCAGACTCTTGAGCGGTACAAGACGCGTCTGGACGAGGTCACCGGCGCCTTGTCGGCACTGGAGATCGAGGACCTGGTCACCGTCCGCGACGTGGCCACAGTGCTCCGGCGCCTCGAGATGGTCCGGCGGATCAAGGAAGAGATCGACAGCTATGTCATCGAGCTGGGCACCGACGGCCGCCTGCTCACCCTCCAGCTCGAGGAGCTGACCGGTGGCCTGGGCAACGACCGCGAGCTGGTGATCAGCGACTACCTCGATGCTGCACACAACAGCGACACCGTCGAGGAGGTGCTGGCCGACCTCATGAAGCTCTCGTCCATCGAGCTGCTCGACCTTGCCGCGGGTGCCAAGGCCGTGGGATTCATCGTCGGCGGCGATGCCCTCGACGCACCGGTCAGTCCCCGCGGCTACCGGTTGCTCACCAAGGTGCCTCGCCTGCCGCGAGCCATCATCGAACGCCTGGTCGACCAGTTCGGGAGCCTCCAGAAGCTGCTCGCAGCGAACCTTGAGGACCTGATGGCCGTCGAGGGCGTCGGGGAGGGTCGTGCACGGGCAGTTCGTGAAGGCCTGTCCCGGCTGGCTGAGTCAAGCATTCTCGAGCGCTACGTCTGAGCCCGGCCGTCTCGCACCGGGTGCCCATCCCACTTCTGCACCAACGGATTCTGGGCTGGTATACCCGTGAGGCCAGGGACCTCCCGTGGCGCGAGCCGGGGACATCACCGTGGGGGGTGCTGGTCTCGGAGGTCATGCTGCAGCAGACGCCGGTCGTTCGGGTCGAGCCGGTATGGCGGCAGTGGATGTCCCGGTGGCCCACCCCTGCCGCCCTGGCCGCGTCCGCACCCGGCGATGCGATCCACGCATGGGGCAGGCTGGGTTATCCACGGCGGGCCCTGAGGCTGCATGCTGCTGCCTCGGTCATGGTCGATCGTCACGACGGCGGCGTGCCCGATACCCTGGCTGGCCTTCTCGCGCTTCCCGGCGTGGGCACCTACACCGCGGCTGCCGTGTCCGCCTTCGCCTTCGGCCGGCGCGGGGCTGTGGTCGACACCAACGTTCGCCGGGTGTTTGCCCGCGTCGTCAGCGGTGCCGCGCAGGCGGCACCGTCACTGACCCGGGCCGAGATGGACCTGGCCACGGCGCTTCTGCCGCAGGACGCTCCCGACGCGCGAACCTGGGGCGTAGCCGTCATGGAGGTGGGCGCCCTCGTGTGTTCGGCGCGCTCACCACGGTGTCCGGACTGCCCCGTCAAGGATCTGTGCGCGTGGCAGCTGGCGAGCCGGCCGGCATACCAGGGTCCGGCGCGCCGTGGCCAGTCCTGGCACGGCACGGACCGGCAGTGCCGGGGCACCATCCTCGCCGCGTTGAGAGCCACAACGGAACCCGTCACAGCCGACGAGATGGAAGCCGCCTGGTCCACCGACGACGCGCAGCGAGACCGATGTCTGGACAGCCTGGTCGCGGACGGACTGGTTGAGCCTCTGTCCGGCGACAGGTTCCGGCTGCCGGGGCGCCAGTCCTGACCGCTCAGCCGGCCGGCTGTCTGCCGTTCAACCGCCTACAGGACGGGACAGCGCACCACTGGCAGATCGTGCTTCACTGGCAGATCCTGCACGGCTGGGGGATCGTGCACGACCGGCAGATCGTGCACGACCGGTGGGAAGCCGAGGCGCTGATCAGAGGACGCGCAGCATCCGGGTGTTCCCCAACGTGTTGGGCTTGACCCGCTCCAGGTCCAGGAACTCGGCCACGCCCTCGTCATACGAGCGAAGCAGCTCGACGTAGACGTCGGGCTCGGCAGCCAGGCCCACGATCGGCGAGAAGCCGTGCCGGGTGAAGAAGTCCACCTCAAAGGTGAGACAGAAGATCCGGTGCAGGCCCAGCGCCCGGGCATCGTCGAGCAGGGTCTCCAGGATTCGGCCGCCCAGGCCTCGCCGGGCGAAATCCGGGTGCACCGCCAGGGTGCGGACCTCGGCGAGGTCCTCCCACATCGCGTGCAGTGCGCCGCACCCAATGATCCGGCCCGGCACATCAGGATCCTGAACCACCCGAAACTGTTGCAGAGCCTCGTAGTAGGCCACGGGGTCCTTGGGCGTGAGCGTGTTGCCTGCCAGCGGACGGACGAGCTCACGGATGGAAGGCACATCACTGCCCCGGGCCCAGCGAACCTCGCTCACGAGACGACCGGCATCACTGCGACAGTCACTGCAGGTTGCCATCCCGGATGTCCGCAAAGAAGCGCCTGGCCTGGGAGTCGAACAGCACGATCGACTGACCGTCCCCCGACGTTCCGATGGAGCCGGCAGAGACCCGGTTATGCACCTTCTTGGGACTGGTGACATACACGTTGGCGGCCAACGTCAGCATCTGCTCGGCGCTCAGGTTGGTCGTGAAGTTGGGAGCTGCTCCGTGCAGGATGCCGGGCAGCCGGGCAGGGCCGACCAGCTTGGCATAGGCCCCGGCCGCCATGATCAACAGGCCCTGGTTGGCCGACCGGCCGAAGTCACCCCCGGCCACCGTGTGCCGTTGCCGGCCGTAGGCCAGGGCCTCGCGGCCGGTGAGCTTGTTCGGGCCTTTCTTGACGAAGACGGTCGCCCCTGCGCCCTTGACGGCGACCGGGATGTTGATCGGCAGCCCGCCGATGCTGTCGATGGTCTTCTTGAACCCGTCGAATCCGGTGATCACGTAGCCCTCGAGCGGAACACCCGTCGCGGAGACCACGGTCCGCTGCAGCCCCCTCGGGCCGCCGAACGTCAGCGCTGAGTTGATCTTGCCCTTGCCCCCGCTGGCCAGGTTCACCCAGGAGTCCCGTGCGATCCCCAGGACCCCGCCGCCGCGGTGTCCGTCGACAGCGACGATGTGCAGGCTGTCGGCGCGAGCGTTGTTGACCGACTGGCCCGTCCGGGCATCCGAGCCGACCACGAGGACCCGGCGGACTCCGCCGAGCGAGGGCGCGGCCAGCCCGATCGAGGGCCACCAGCCGCCGACGACCTTCCACCTGGGCGCCTTCACGGCCAGAGTCACGTCCTTGCCAGAGGTGACCACGGCGATCGGCACACCGTTGAACGTCGAGACAGAGCCACTGGCCACGACCAGGCCCGCAGGCTTCACCGGCTTGCGCTGACGCAAGGTCTTGGCAAGGGACGGTGAGGACGGGACGGCGCCCCCGAAGTACAACGGCTTGATGACCGCCTCAAGATCTGCCGGCACTCCGGTGGCCGTCAACGGCGCCGGTTTCGCCACCGTGGTGGTCGTGGTGGTCGGCGCCACGACTGCCTTCTTGCCCGCGGTCGGCGGCGAGCTGCAGCCGCTCAGAGCCAGAAAACCGACAAGGAGGGCTGACAGCCCGACGGAGAAGTCAGGGCGCGACCGAGTGCGCGACGAAGAGTGTGAGGGGCGGGCCATATCTCCACCGTACGTGGAACAGGCCCCCGGCCCGCGCAGGTGTCTCACCTGTCGCGGGCCGGGGGCCACGTCACTTGTCGTCGGGAGCCACCGGAGCAGTGACCGGGTCCTGGATGACACCGTCCTGAATGTCGCCATCCTGAAGAACAACGTCCTGAATGTCGCCATCCTGGAGGTCACTCAGCGGCGGGACATCCAGCTCGGAGCGCGACGCGCTGGAGAAGGTGAACTTCTCGTCCTTCTCGGCCCCGTCTGTGTCGACCGTGACGTCCTCGCCGGCCTTGACCTCGCCGTAGAGAATCTTCTCGGACAGGACGTCCTCGATGTCACGCTGGATGGTACGGCGCAGGGGGCGCGCGCCCAGCACACGGTCGTAGCCCCTCTTGGCGAGCAGCGCCTTGGCCGCAGGCGTGAGCTCGATGGACATGTCCTTGTCCTTCATCCGGATGTCGAGCTTGGCGATCATGAGGTCGACGATCTGGACGATCTCGGGCTCGGTCAGCTGCGGGAAGACGATGATGTCGTCAACCCGGTTGAGGAACTCAGGCCGGAAGTGCTGCTTGAGCTCATCGGTGACCTTGTTCTTCATCCGCTCGTAGCCGGTCCTGGTGTCGCCACCAGCAGCGAACCCGAGCGACTGACCCTTGGAGATGTCCCGGGTGCCGAGGTTCGTGGTCATGATGATCACGGTGTTCTTGAAGTCGACGCTCCGGCCGTGTGCATCGGTCAGGCGGCCGTCCTCAAGAATCTGCAGCAGCGAGTTGAAGATGTCGGCGTGGGCCTTCTCGACCTCGTCGAAGAGCACCACCGAGAACGGCTTACGGCGGACCTTCTCGGTCAGCTGGCCGCCCTCCTCGTAGCCCACATAACCGGGAGGCGAGCCGAACAGCCTGGAGACCGTGTGCTTCTCGCTGTACTCCGACATGTCGAGCTGGATCAGCGAGTCCTCATCGCCGAACAGGAACTCCGCCAGCGTCTTGGCCAGCTCGGTCTTGCCGACACCGGTCGGCCCGGCGAAGATGAACGACCCGCCGGGACGGCGAGGGTCCTTCAGGCCGGCGCGGGTGCGCCGGATCGCCTGGGCGATCGCCTTGATGGCCTCGTCCATGCCGACAACGCGCTTGTGGAGCTCGACCTCCATGTGAAGCAGGCGCGAGGACTCCTCCTCGGTCAGCTTGAACACGGGAATGCCGGTCGAAGCGGCCAGGACCTCGGCGATGAGCTCCTCGTCGACCTCGGCCACGACATCCATGTCGCCGGACTTCCACTGCTTCTCGCGCTCGGCCTTCTGGTTGAGCAGCTTCTTCTCGTCGTCGCGCAGGGACGCGGCCTTCTCGAAGTCCTGGGCGTCGATCGAGGACTCCTTCTCGCGGCGGACGTGCGCGATGCGCTCGTCGAACTCGCGAAGGTCCGGCGGCGCCGTCATCCGGCGGATGCGCAACCGCGCGCCCGCCTCGTCGATGAGGTCGATCGCCTTGTCCGGAAGGAACCTGTCGTTGATGTACCTGTCCGCCAGGTTGGCGGCCGACACCAGCGCGGCATCAGTGATGGACACCCGGTGGTGGGCCTCGTAGCGGTCGCGCAGCCCCTTGAGGATCTCGATGGTGTGCGACAGCGTCGGCTCCGCGACCTGGATCGGCTGGAAGCGCCGCTCCAGCGCCGGGTCCTTCTCGATGTGCTTGCGGAACTCGTCCAGCGTGGTCGCCCCGATCGTCTGGAGCTCACCCCGGGCCAGCATCGGCTTGAGGATGGACGCAGCGTCGATCGCGCCCTCTGCCGCACCGGCACCGACGAGGGTGTGGATCTCGTCGATGAACAGGATGATGTCGCCGCGGGTCCGGATCTCCTTGAGGACCTTCTTCAGCCGCTCCTCGAAGTCACCGCGGTAGCGCGATCCGGCGACCAGGGCACCCAGGTCGAGCGTGTAGATCTGCTTGTCCTTGAGCGTCTCAGGCACCTCGCCCCGCACGATGTCCTGGGCCAGGCCCTCGACGACAGCTGTCTTGCCGACGCCTGGCTCACCTATCAGGATGGGGTTGTTCTTGGTTCTTCGGGACAGCACCTGCATGACCCGCTCGATCTCTTTGCCCCGGCCGATGACCGGGTCGAGCTTGCCCTCGCGGGCGGCCTCGGTCAGGTTGCGGCCGAACTGGTCGAGCACCAGCGACCCGGCGGGAGTGCCCTCGGCCGGACCGACCCCGGCGCCCTGGTGCTCCTTGCCCTGGTACCCGCTCAGAAGCTGGATGACCTGCTGGCGGACCCTGTTGAGGTCGGCGCCGAGCTTGACCAGTACCTGGGCGGCAACACCCTCGCCCTCGCGGATCAGGCCGAGCAGGATGTGCTCGGTGCCGATGTAGTTGTGGCCGAGCTGGAGCGCCTCACGCAGGCTCAGCTCGAGGACCTTCTTGGCACGCGGGGTGAACGGGATGTGGCCGGACGGGGCCTGCTGACCCTGACCGATGATCTCCTGAACCTGCTCGCGGACAGCATCCAGCGAGATCCCGAGGTTCTCCAGGGACTTCGCCGCGACGCCTTCGCCCTCGTGAATCAGCCCGAGCAGGATGTGCTCAGTCCCGATGTAGTTGTGGTTGAGCATGCGCGCTTCCTCCTGCGCAAGCACAACCACCCGGCGGGCTCGGTCGGTAAACCGTTCAAACATCGCTCATCGCTCCTTGCTATCGAGATACCTCGATGCTATCTGTGCGCGCCCCGGAAGACATACGTAAGTCGTGGACCTCTGCGTGATCGGAATAACGATGTCGTATGCCGGTCTGTTCCGTGCGGCGGACCACCGCGCCTCGTGTTCGCCCTCGGCGTATCCGCGCCGCCACGGCCCAGTATCCCAAACATCGGGCCTGAACGCGGAACCGCGGCCCCCGACCCTGCGTCGTAGGAACATGAGCAAGGACGTCAAGGGCGTGAAGAGTCTCGTGGGTGTCCTGCTGGCGAGTGCCAGCCTGCTCGCCGGCTGCGGGGCTGTCGGCCCGCCGGCCCCCTCGTCCGCGAGCCAGGTGCCGTCGGTCACTGACAAGGCCACCCCGGCCACGGGCAACGCCGCTTTCGATGCGCGTGCGGCCCTCGTGGCCCAGGTCTGGCAGGACGGGGTCCTCACAGCCTGGGCCAAGGGGTTCGTCCCCCTGCAGGAGCTCACCGTGGTGTCGCAGGTGAGCCGAACAGGCACGACCCGCGACTTTGACATCACCTACACCAACGGCTGCATTCGCAGCGCGTCTCCCCTTCCCGACACCACGGGCCGCGGTGACGTCCGATTCGCGGACGGCACGTCCATGCCCGTTCCGCTGGTGGGTGCGCAGACGGCGTACAGCGAGTTCCCGAAGCGGTCTGCCAACTGCCCTATGGCCGACCAGCCGCCCTGGCTGACGATCACCTCCGCCCAGCTTTCTACGGTCAAGATCCTCACGTCCAGAGGCCAGGCCATCGTTCCCGCCTGGCACTACACCGTCACTGGCCTGGCCCAGCCACTCATCAGCGTCGCCGTGGCTCCATCGGCGATCACGACCCTCCCCCAGATGACGCTGCCCCAGATGCCGCTGCCCCAGAACGACGCGCGGAATGGGCTGGTGAGCTCGAGTGGACTCATCTCGGCAAGGGTGACGTCGTGACCTTCCGCGTCGGGATCGGCGCCTGCGACCAGAATCTGCGCCCTCTGGTCTGGGAGACCCCCGAGCTCATCGTGGTCGGCGGATCCGTGATGCGGCCCGAAGTCCCTTGCGCAGCCAGTCAGCAAGTCTCGCCGGACCGAGGTCCGGACGAAGAAACCGGTTGGCGGGCGTCTGATCGTGGACGCGGTGACCGGCAGGCCGTTGCTGACCTACCCCTGGTTCCTGGGACCCTGACCCGGCGGCACATTCTCACCTCCGAGGATCCGGACGGCCCCTGGTGGCGGCCGGTCACCGGCGGGATGGTCACCAGCCGTCCGCGCGCTCCCAAACGGACATGCGTAGGTTTGTCCCACCAGCTTCTGAACCGTTCTGACACACGAGGAGACCAAGATGGCCACAACACGTACCGCCCGCGCCCACTGGGAAGGTTCCCTGATGGAGGGAGCCGGCCAGGTCACCCTCGAGTCCTCAGGGACGGGCACGTTCGACGTGAGCTGGGCCTCGCGGGCGAATGAGGCGGACGGCAAGACCAGTCCCGAAGAGCTGCTCGGCGCGGCTCACGCGACCTGCTTCTCGATGGCCCTGTCCAACGCGCTGGCCAAGTCAGGCACGCCCCCGACGCAGCTGGAAACCTCCGCCGACGTCACCTTCCAGCCCGGCACCGGCATCACCGGCATCCTCCTGAAGGTCAGTGGCACCGTTCCGGGCATCACCGCGGAGGAGTTCGCCGAGGCCGCCGAGGGCGCCAAGGGCGGCTGCCCGGTGAGCCAGGCTCTCGCGGCGACCCCGATCACTCTCGAGGTCGGGACCTTCTCCGCCTGAGCGCCCCCCAACCCCCAACCCGGACCTGAAGCACATCTTCGCCTGGTCGCTGATGAGCCGCTGAGATCCAGGACCTGCTGAGATCCAGGACCGCTGAGATCGAGGCTGCTCAGCGAGCCAGCTCAGCGGCGACGCTGGCAGCGGCCACACCAGAACAGGTTCCGGCCCGCGACGAGCCGGGTGCGAACCTTTGAGCCACACGAGCGACATGGCTCGCCGGTCCGCTTGTAGAGATAGAACCGTCGTTCGAAGCGGTCACCGGGGTGCGCCCCGGTGACCGCCGCCGTATGCTCGGCCGCCGAGCCGTCCGCGACCTCGGCGAGGGCCTGCGCGACCTGGTCGTCCATCGTCAGGATCTGGCCGAACGCCACCCCGAGCGGCATCAGGGTGACCAGGTCGTCCCAGATCGCCCGCCAGGTGGCGGGGCGGATCTCCCGGCCTGGCCTGAACGGGTCGACCCGGTGCCGGAACAGCACCTCGCACCGGTAGACGTTGCCGACCCCGGCCAGCACGGCCTGGTCCATCAACAGCTCGGCCACCGGCCTCGAGCTGCGCGAGATCCGGTGCAGCGCCCGGTCAGACAGGTCACCATCCACGTCGGGACGCAGCGGGTCGGGGCCGAGCCGCGCCTGGATCTGGTCGACCTTGTCCGGGGTGACCACCGCGCACACGGTCGGGCCGCGCAGGTCCCCCACCCACGCGTCGTTCAGCAACCGGAGCCTGACCTGCCCCTGGACCGGGACCCGGCCGACCGCAATACCGGGCCGTTCTTGGTCCTGCTCCAGCTCCAGCTCACCGGGCCGTGCCTGGTCCGGTTCCGAGCTCGGCTCCAGGTCCAGCTGGTGACGCATCACCGAGAACTTGCCGATCAGGCCGAGGTGGACATTCAGCCAGCGCTCCCCCGCGAACTCGGCGAAAAGGTGCTTGCCCCACGCCGAGGCGTCGACCAGCGTGAGCCCGTCCAGCAGAGCCGCGCCATCGTCGAACCTGCCCTGCGGGCTCGAGACGGCAACCGGGGACCCCGCGAACGCGCGGTTGAGCCGTCCCGCCAGCGCGTGGGTCGTGTGTCCTTCGGGCATCCCTCAGCTGGCCTCACCGCGAGCTGCCCTGGCCCGCTCGACGCTACGTTGCAACGCCGACAGCAGGTCAACGACCTCACCGCCGGTCTCCTTGGCCGCAGGCACCTCACGTACCTCTCCACCTTCGAGCTTGGCATCGACCAGCGACTCGATCGCCACCTTGTAGTCGTCCACGTAGTCGTCCGGGACGTAGTCGCCCGCCAGCGACTCGACCAGCATATTGGCCATCGCCAGCTCGGCCGGCTTTGCGTCGGTCTCCTCGTCAAGCCTGGCGAAGTCGGGCGAACGGATCTCGTCGGGCCACAGCATGGTCTGCATCACGATGACGTCGTCCCGCACACGCAGCACGGCCATGGTCATCCGGGCCCGGAGCGAGACGGTCACGATGGCCATCCGGTCGGCGGCCTTGAGCGCGTCACGCAACAACGCGTACGGCTTGGCCGCCGTCTTGTCGGGCTCGAGGTAGTAGGTCTTGTCGAGCAGCATCGGGTCGATCTGGTCTGCCGGCACGAATTTGTCCACGGCGATCTCGCGGCTGCTGCGAGTCGGCAGGTCCGCCAGGTCCTCATCGGTCAGCACGACCATCTGGCCGTCCTCGGTCTCGTAACCCTTGGCGATGTCGTCATAGGACACCTGCTCGCCGTCGATGCTGCAGACCCGCTGATACCGGATCCGGCCGCCGTCCTCGCGGTGGACCTGACGGAACTGCACGTCGTGGTTCTCGGTGGCCGAGTAGAGCCGCACCGGCACGTTCACCAGGCCAAAGGACACAGCGCCCTTCCAGATGGCACGCATGCTCAGATCGTCCTTCCCACGTATTCGGGATCGTGATGTATCGCGGACCTGACGTCTCCTCCGACAGGATGGACCCATGCGCCCCATGCTGGCTAGTACGGGAACCGTGATCCCGGGTGGTCCGCAGTGGGCCCACGAGATCAAGTGGGACGGCATGCGGGTGCTGGCCGATGCCCGCGATGGCCGGCTGCGGCTGTGGTCGCGCAACGAGAACGACGTCACCAGCACCTTCCCCGAGCTGGGCGCCCTGGCCGGGCCGGGGATGCCCGACATGCTGCTCGATGGCGAGGTGGTGACGCTCGACGCCGGGCGCCCCTCGTTCTCGGCCCTGGCCCAGCGGATGCACGTCAGCAACCCCGGGAAGGCACGGAGCCTGGCGCTCACCCGCCCGGTCACCTACCTGGTCTTCGACCTGTTGCGCCTGGATGGGGTCGACCTCACGGCCGAGCCCCTCGCGAAGCGGCGGGCAGCCCTGGAGCGGATCGGCCTGGCGGGCCCGCACGTGCAGGTGCCGCCGACCTATGACGACGGGGATGCGCTGCGGGCCGCCACGCTGGAGCAGGGACTCGAGGGGGTCGTCAGCAAGCGGCTCTCGTCCCGATACCGTCCCGGGCGGCGCAGCCCCGACTGGCTGAAGTTCCCCCATCGTGCATCCAGGTCGGTGGTGATCGGAGGCTGGCGACTGGAGGCCGAGAGCGCCCGCCGGCTGGGCGCCGTGCTGGTCGGCCGTCCGACTTCCCGGGGGCTGGCGTATCTGGGTCGTGTCGGGAGCGGCCTGGCGGGGCAGGAGCAGGATCGCGTCCTGAACGCACTGCGGGGCCGCAGTGCCGACACCTCCCCCTTTGCCGACGACGTTCCCCGGGCCGACGCGGAGGGGACCACGTGGGTTCGCCCGGAGGTCGTCATGGACGTGCAGTCCCTGGGACTGTCCGCCCAGGGCCGGCTGCGCCAGCCGGCATACCGTGGTCTTCGCCCTGACCTGTCGCCCGACGACCTGTTCGAAGAGGGGTGAGCGCGGATGCCGGACAACGCAGCGGCCGTGACGGCAGTGACGGTGGATGGCCGTCGCCTTCAGCTGAGCAACCTGGACAAGGTCCTGTACCCGGCGACCGAGACCACCAAGGGCGAGGTGCTCCACTACTACGCGAGGGTGGCCCGGTTCCTGCTCCCGCACCTGGCCGACCGGCCGGTGACCCGGATCCGCTGGCCGCATGGCACGAACGGACCCTCGTTCTTCGAGAAGAACCTGCCATCGGGCGCGCCGTCCTGGCTGCACTCCGTGACCATGCCGACCAGCGGAACGCGCACGCAGAGCGGCAACGACACGATCCACTACCCCGTCGTGCGGGACACCGCGGACCTGACCTACCTGGTGAACCTCGCGTCGCTGGAGCTCCACGTGCCCCAGTGGCGGTTCGACTCCGAAGGCAGGCCAGGCCATCCCGACCGCCTGGTCATCGACCTGGACCCCGGCCGGCCCGCCGGGCTGCACGAGTGCGCTCAGCTGGCCCTGCTGGTGCGTGAGAGGCTCGGGGGCATCGGCCTGGCCACAGCTCCGGTGACCAGCGGCAGCAAGGGAATGCAGCTGTATGCCGCGTTGCCCGGTGAGCAGGACTCCGACACCATTCGCGACATCACGCGAGAGATCGCCCAGGATCTGACCCGGTTGCGACCCGGGCTGGTCGTGTGGAAGATGACGAAGTCCTTGCGCCCCGGCAAGGTGCTGCTCGACTGGAGCCAGAACGCTGCCGCGAAGACGACGATCACGCCCTACTCGTTGCGTGGCAGGGAAGCGCCCTATGTCGCCGCCCCCCGCACCTGGGCGGAGGTCGAACGAGGTGCGGAGACACCAGATGCCCTCCGGCAGCTGGACCTGGACGATGTCCTGGCCCGCCTCCCCCGCGAAGGCGAAGGCGAAATCGACATCTTCACCCAAGCCCTAAACCCACAAACCTAAACCCGCAAACCTAGGGACCGTGCGCCCAAGATCCGGCAAACCTAGGGACGGCGCACAGCCCGAGGAGCAAACCTGGGGACTAGGCGCGGGTCAAGCGGACAGACCCAGAGAAGCTGGTCGACAACCCCAGGGATGCTGACCCGCTGATTCAGGTCGCAGGCAGTCAGGCCACGGCTGCGTCGCGCCATGGCCTGACCATGAGAGTTGCGTCAGCTATGAGCCTTGTCGTAGGCAGCCAGGATGACGGCCGAGATGCGGCCGCGATCGCTGACCTGGTGACCGCTCTTGCGCGCCCACTCACGGACCGCACTCAGGTCACCTCGACGCTGACCACCAGCGGCCCCTGCCTTGCGGGAGCTCTTGCGACCGCCGGACCGACGCGCATGACCCACCCAGGCTGCAAGGTCGTTGCGCAGCTTCTTGGCGTTACCTGCGGTCAGGTCGATCTCGTAGGAGACGCCGTCGAGCGAGAACGACACGGTCTCAACCGCCTCCGTACCGTCGATGTCGTCAACAAGCATGTATTGAACGCGTTGTGCCATGAAAACTCCCGATTGAGGAACGAATATGAGTCGATGATCGGCGTCCACCGATTGTTATCAATCCACCATACTCGACGATTCTCACAGTGCGGAATCCCGTTCGTCAATAAGGTTGGCCTGCTGCACGGGAGAAACCGAACGCGCTTGTTCGGCTTCCCACCTGGAATGGGCCAGGCGCTCACGACGGTCCCCTTCGAGCATGGCCTTGATGATCAGATAGAACAAGAAGGCGACGCCGGCGCTCGGCAACAGTGCGCCCAGGGCGATCAACACGGAATGCAGGCTCATGTTGTCTCCGGCTTCAGCAAGGGGAACAGAATGGTCTCACGGATACCGACGCCCGTAAACATCATGACGATGCGATCGATACCCAGACCGAGGCCACCCATCGGCGGGGCGCCATATTCGAGTGCGCGAAGGAAGTCCTCGTCAAGCTGCATCGCCTCGACGTCCCCGGCAGCAGCACGCAGCGACTGAGCGGTGAGGCGGTCCCGCTGAACCACCGGATCGATCAGCTCCGAGAAGGCCGTACCGCGTTCGGTGCCACCGATAATGAGGTCCCAGGCCTCAATGAGCCGAGGGTCCTTCCGGTGTGGCCGGGCAAGTGGCTGGGCCGAAGGCGGATAGTCACAGACAAAGGTGGGCTGCAGAAGTGTCGGCTCGACGATCTCGCCGAATAGCTCGACAACCAGCTTCTCGGCTTCCCAATCGGGATGAACCTGGACATTGTGACGAGCCGCGATACCCCGCAAGGTCCGAGTATCCGTGTCGGGAGTCACATCCTCACCCACCGCTTCGGAAAGGCCTTGATAGACCGGAAGCCATCGCCATTCACCGGCAAGCTGGATCTGCCCGGCAGGAGTGTCGATGACCCGAGAACCAAAAGCATCGGCTGCCGCAAGAACGATCGCCTGCGTCAACTCAGCCATGGTGTGCTGGTCGCCAAAGGCTTCATAGACCTCGAGCATCGTGAATTCAGGGCTGTGCGTGGAGTCAACGCCTTCGTTACGGAAGACGCGGCCCATCTCGAAAACCTTGTCCACGCCGCCGACAACAGCTCGTTTGAGATACAGCTCCAGGGCAATCCTCAGCGACATATTGATGTCAAAGGCATTGAGGTGAGTCATGAAGGGACGCGCCGTGGCCCCACCGTGAACGAGCTGCAGGACCGGGGTCTCGATCTCGATGAAACCGCGGTCATGCAACGTGTCCCGGATCGCGCGGACAATGGCCGCACGATCTCGGACCATGTCCCGCGCCTCTTGGCGCACGATCAGGTCGGCGTAGCGCTGACGCACCCGGGATTCCTCGGAGAGCTCGCTGTGCATGGTCGGAAGTGGTCGGAGCGCCTTGCTCGCCATCGCCCATTCGTCGGCCAGCACGGAGAGCTCGCCGCGCCGGCTCGAGATCACCCGGCCGTGAACGAATACGAAGTCGCCGAGGTCCACATCGGCCTTCCACGCTACGAGGGACTGCTCGCCGACCTCTGCCAGGCTGAGCATCGCCTGAAGGCGCGTTCCGTCGCCCTCCTGCAGGGTAGCGAAGGCCAGCTTGCCGGTGTTGCGGATGAAGACCACCCGGCCCACGACGCCCACGACGTCCTGGGTCTCCTCGGCGGTGTCCAGGTGCCCGTAGGCCTCACGCACCTGGGTGAGCGTGTGGGTGCGTGGCAGACCGACGGGATACGGCTCCCGCCCCTCTTCCAGCAGGCGAGCCCGTTTGCCATGGCGGACGCGCATCTGCTCGGGCAGGTCTGTCTCGGGTTCGACTGGGGCTCGGGTATCACTCACCCGGCAAGGTTACCCAGCAGGGCCGTCTTCCCTCACCGGTAGTCACCAGCCGAGAGACCGGCCGAGCCCCGGACAAGCCCCGGACAAGCGCAGCAGAAGCACCATGCACGCCAGGACAAGCCCAGAACACGGATGGGGCTCGACCGCTCGGCACCCCACCCGTGCAACGTTCCGAGCCCTAGAACAGCGCAGCGCCGCTGACCTCCAGCTCGAGATCGAGCAGCTTCTTCTTGCGGTCCAGGCCCCCGCCGTATCCGGTGAGGTTACCGGTGGAGCCGACGACCCGGTGGCACGGGATAACGATGCTGATCGGGTTCTTGCCGTTGGCCAGTCCCACCGCACGAGCACCCCCGGGCGACCCGATACGTGCGGCCAGCTCACCGTAGGACTCGGTCTCGCCGTACGGAATCTCCTGCAGCGCGGCCCAGACCCGTTGCTGGAACCCGGACCCCCGTGGCGCGAGCGGCAGGGTGAAACGGGTGAGCGCCCCGGCGAAGTAGGCGTCGAGCTGATCGGCTGCGGACCTGAACGGCTCAGCCTCGCGTCCACGACTGTCCTCTTCGCCGAGCTTCTCCTCATCGGGACGGTGGCGCTGCAGATCCATGTACAGGCCGACCAGCGCGTCGTCCTCGGCGACCAGGGTCAGAGAGCCCACGGGACTGTCGATCACGGTATGGCTGCGCATCAGGCGGCCTCCTCATCAGGCATGCGGTTGATCGGGTGTTTTCCTGTCGCCCAGAGATACTGCACGGCGTACGAACGCCAGGGACGCCAGCGGTGTGAGTGCTCCGTGAGCGTCCTGGGCGCGGCCGGCATCCCGAGCTGCCCGGCGGCTGCCTTGACACCAAGGTCGCCGGCCAGGAACGCGTCGGGATCGCCGAGGGATCGCATCGCGATGCTCTCGACCGTCCAGGGTCCGAAGCCGTGCAGGGCGTTCAGCCGGACCCTCGCCTCACGCCAGTCGGCGCCGAGGTCCAGGTCGAGGCGCCGGTCCGCCAGTGCTTCAACCAGCCCCATCAGGGTGCGTCGACGTGACAGGGGCATGGCGAGGTCGGTCAGATCCATCGCGGACAGTACCTGCGGCGTCGGAAACAGGTGGGTCAGGCCACCGCCGGGGTCAGGCACCAGATCGCCGTAGGCGCGGACCAGCCGCCCGGCGTGCGTGCGGGCTGCTGCCGTCGAAACCTGCTGCCCGAGAACTGCTCTGATGGCGAACTCAGCCGGGTCCACCGTCCTCGGGACGCGCCGGCCGGGGTTGCCGGCCACCAGCCGGGCCATCGGCGGGTCCTGGGACAGGACAGCGTCAACGGCCTCTGGATCGGCGTCGAGGTCGAGCATCCACCGGCACCGGCTGATCGCGCTGGTGAGGTCGCGCTGGTCGGTGAGCGAGATCTGACAGGCCACATGATCCGGCGTTGGCCGCAGCGCCACGACGGCGTGACCGTGGGTCAGCCGGATCGTCCGACGGTAGGCGCCCGCGCGCCACTCCTCCACTCCGGGAACGGCGGTCCCCGCCAGGTGCCCGAACAGGTTGTCGGGGCAGAACGGCTTCCGGAAGGGCAGGCGCAGCGACAAGGTGCCCGGCGTCGCGGCCGCGAGCTCCGGCATACCGGCGTCGGCCCGCACACCTCTGCGCGCAGCCACGGCGCGCAGCTCCGTCGGAGACAGTGCGAAGACCTCCTGCACCGTGTCGTTGAAGGCGCGAATGCTGGCGAACCCCGCAGCAAAGGCCACCTCAGTCATGGGCAGCGCACTCGTCTCGAGGAGAACCCTGGCGGTCTGGGATCTTTGCGCCCTTGCCAGGGCTAGTGGACCGGCGCCGACCTCGGCACTGAGCTCGCGCTGGATCTGGCGCACGCTGTAGCCGAGCCGGCTGGCCAGACCGGTCACGCCCTCACGGTCGACCACGCCGTCCGCGATCAGCCGCATGGCCCGCGCGATCAGGTCCGAGCGGACGTTCCACTGCGGGGATCCGGGGCTGGCATCAGGGCGGCAGCGCTTGCAGGCCCGGAAACCCGCCTGCTGCGCCGCGGCTGCGCTGGGGTAGAAGCGCAGGTTCTTGCGAAGTGGCCGGGCCGGGCAGCTCGGGCGACAGTAGATGCCGGTGGTCACCACGGCGCAGAAGAACCACCCGTCGAAGCGTGCGTCCCTGGAGCGTATGGCGCGCTCGCAGGCTTCGGTGTCCTTGTGCATAAGCATCAGCATGCCTCGTCCCAACGTCTCATACTAGCGAAAATACGACATCATCGACTCGACGCCCGCCTTTGGTGATCCGATCTGGAGATGGCGTGCCGGACGAGCATCGAGGCTCTGAAATCGCCAGGCGTATCTCCACGGTGTCTGGATCTCCTGTTGTCGGTGGGGTGGGATAGAGTAGAACACATGTACTGGATATCTGCTTAAGTAAAGTCGTCCGGTTCTGATTGCTTGATGAGGTCTTTCAGGGGGTGCGGGTCGGTGCCGACTGACTGTTGGAGCAGGCGGTAGAAGAGCAGGCCTCGGGCTTTGGCGGTGCGGCGGTTGAAGCGGAAGGTGTACTCGTCCAGGTAGTAGTCCAGGTGGTCCTGGGAGGCGGCGTAGTGCAGGGTGCCGGTGAGCCAGCGTTTCAGCAGTGAGGCGACCATGTGGACGCCTGGCAGGAAGATGTGGGCGGGCAGCGCCGAGGTCAGTCCGACGAAGTACTCGTGCTGGTAGCCCAGTTCTGAAAGGACCCGCAGCTGCCGTGCACCATCGGTGCGGATGGTCGACCCGGGGGCGATGGTGCGCTGGGCGAACTCGACCAATGCGGCGGACCCGGCCAGGAACGCGGATTGCCTCAATTGCGAACTGAGGGGGGAACGCACCGACGGTGCACAAGGTGTATGCCAGTTGGTCCTCGGCGGCGGTGGCAGTCTGAAGGCCCACTGGACTGGTCACGGCAGTCTGCTCGGCCGGTGGGGTGGGCGGTCGGGCTCGGGGGAATGCGGCAGGGGACGGGAAGGGAAGCAGGGTCGTGCTGGCGGTGGGGTGGACGATCAAGGGGTGGGCCCGAAAATTGGTGGGTTGTTCGGTGTCTAACCGGTGGGGGCTTTGGTGCTTACCGGTAGAAGCGGCGCGCGGCGCCGGTGACCGGTACGGCTGATGGGAGCACGGTGATGGGACGCACGGCGACGAAGGCGCAGGAGGCCAAGGCGCGGGCTCGGCAGGCGCGGTTGGCGCTGCTGGTAGAGCGCAACGCTCGGGACGAGCGGATCGAGGACGCGGCCGCGTCGGTGTTGCTGGCCTGGGACGACCGGGCCGCGGCGCAGGCCAGCGTCGAGAAGGC
>DASVKO010000219.1:0-6507 GCA_036385355.1 Dermatophilaceae bacterium | reverse complement strand
CGGCGCGGACCCGACCGCTCCACCGTTCTTCGGCCGCATCGACCGCGACGCCGATCCCGAGACCACCACGCAACGTGGCCTCGAGGTGTTCCACATCGGCCGGCGCCACGTCCGCGACGCCGACGGCGAGCCCGTCGTCATCGACTGGCGGGCACCCGTGGCCCGGGCGTTCTACCGAGCCACGCCCACCGACCCGATGGGCGTCCACCTGCGCCGGCGCTTCGGGTTTCACCAGGCCGCCGACGGTGCCGAGCTGACGTCGTTCGAGGACGAGCACCTCGACCGCGGCGAGGCCCTCGGGTTGGCCTCCGGCCTGCTGCGCGAGGAGATCGAACGCCCGCGGGTCGGGCCCATGCGCGACATCGTGGCCACGATCCAGCCCGAGCAGGACGTCATCGTGCGCTCCGACGTCAGCACGACGGTGTGCGTCCAGGGTGCGCCCGGCACCGGCAAGACTGCGGTCGGGCTGCACCGCGCGGCGTGGCTGCTCTATGCCTTCCGTGAGCGCCTGGCCCGCAGCGGCGTCCTGGTCATCGGTCCGAACCGGGCCTTCCTCGACCACATCGGCGCCGTGCTTCCCACTCTCGGCGAGGTCGAGGTCCGCCACTCCACGATCGACGAGCTGCTCGGATCAGTGCCGGTCCGCGGCCTGGACAGCGTCGACGCCGCCGTCCTCAAGGGGGACTCACGCCTGGCAGAGATCCTGCGCGCGGTTGTGTGGTCGAACGTCCGCACCCCCACGGAGGCACTCGTGCTGCCGCGCGGGGCGCACAAATGGCGGGTGCCGGCGTCCGCGGTGGCCGAGATCGTGCAGGAGCTGCGGACCCGCGGGGTGAGGTACGACGCAGCCCGCCGGATGCTGCCCCACCGGCTCGCCCACGCCATCCTGCTGCTGATGGAGCAGGCCGGCGACTCCCCTGACGACCGGGTGCAGGATGCCGTGGCCCGCTCGGCAGCGGTCAGGAGGTATGCCGGCCAGGTATGGCCCGCCCTCGACCCGAGGGCCGTGCTGTTCAGCCTGCTCTCGGACGCCACGACGCTGGAGGCGCACACCGCCGGTCTGCTCACTGACGCCGAACGCTCCCTCCTGCTGTGGTCCAAGCCTGCGGCCGGGCGCGGATCGGCCAGATGGTCGAGCGCCGACACCGTCCTGGTCGACGAGATCACCGACCACCTCCAGCGCACACCAAGCCTTGGCCACGTCGTCCTCGACGAGGCGCAGGACCTGTCACCGATGCAGCTGCGCGCGGTGGGCCGGCGCTGCTCGACCGGCTCAGCGACGGTGCTGGGCGATCTGGCTCAGGGAACGACACCGTGGGCCACCGACTCGTGGGAGACCTCTTTGAGGCACCTCGGCAAGCCGGACGCCGTCATCGAGATACTCGAGCGCGGGTACCGCGTGCCGGCGAGCGTCATCGAGTACGCCGCCCAGCTCCTCCCGTCGATGGCGCCGAGCCTCGGCATGCCGGTGTCGGTGCGAGACAACCCCGGCCGCCTGGAGATCGTGCGCGTCGAGAACGCCGCGTTGTGCGACCGGGTCGCCGAGCTGGTCGCCGGGACCGTCCGCGAGCCCGGCTCGATCGGCGTGATCGTCCCGGACCTGGCCGTCGACGAGGTCTCCAGAGCGTTGTCCCGCCACGGAGTTGACCACGGGCTGCTGGGCGCCACCCATGGCGACGTGGACCATCAGGTTGACGTCGTCCCTGCGACGGTGGCCAAGGGGCTGGAGTTCGACAGAGTGGTTGTCGTCGAGCCCACGGCCATCGCCGCGGCCGAGCCCGACCGGCGCACAGGGCTGCGCAGGCTCTACGTCGTCCTGACCCGGGCGGTCTCCGAGCTCACCGTGTTTCACACCACCGACCTGCCTGTTGAGCTGGCCGGCTGACAGACTGGGCTGCATGCCTGCCCTGATCACCTGGTGGACCCTGGACGTGAGGGGGGTGGCCGCCCACGCCCCCGGCAATGACGTCGTCGCCCGCGCGGGCAGGGAGCTGCTGGCACGATGGAACGAGCCCGACCGCCGCTATCACACGACCACGCATCTGGTGGAGATGTTCGGGGCGCTGGAGGAGCTCGAGGATGCCGGCGAGATCGACGACCGTCAGTGCTCGGTCGCCCGGCTGGCAGCCTGGTTCCACGACTCGGTCTACGACTGCGCCGCGAGCTCGGGATCCAACGAGGCGGACAGCGCCGTTCTGGCCCGGGACACCCTGCAACGACTCAACTTCGGCGAAGCTGACCTCAAGGCCATCGACAGGGTCATCCGGCTCACCGCCAGGCACGACACCGATGCCGCGGAGCCTCTTGACGCGGCCTTTCACGACTCCGACCTGTGGATCCTGTCCGCGCCGCGAGAGCGGTTCGACGGCTACTGCGACCAGATCCGCCAGGAGTACGCCGACGTCCAGGACACGGCGTACCGGAATGGTCGCGCGGCGATTCTCCGGCCGTTGCTGCACCGCGACCGGATCTATCGCACGTCACACGCCCTGCACACGTGGGAGACGCCGGCCAGGATCAACCTCGGCCGCGAGCTGGCCCGCCTGCGACCAGACAACCCCCAAACCTAGGGACCGTGCACCCGGCTGGCCACCGCCCGCACTCGCCCGGGCTCAGCCCGGGTCGTGGACATGGGTGAACAGCGGCCACCAGGACTCGCCGCTGCATCGCCGCTCGACCTCCGGCCGCCGCACCCACTCGGCGGCGTCCACGTCCACGTCGCGCGGCGCGACCGCCGGCCTGACCTGCTCCAGCACGGTGGTGAAGCAGGCGACGTAGTTCCGGCGGTTCGGCCAGCGACCGGTCGGACCATCGTCGAGCGTCACCCGCTCGTAGCCGCAGGCCCTCAGCCTGGCGGGGTCGACGTGCAGCCCTGACTCCTCCCAGGTCTCGCGCGTCGCGCACTCCAGCACGGTCTCCCCAGGCTCCCGGCCGCCCGCCGGGGCGCCCCAGGCGTCGCGTGCCACGGTGTGCACCAGCAACAGCGCGCCACTGGCGTCTATGACGAACACCACTGCGGCCGCAGTGAGCTCGTCGGGTGTCGGCAGCGTGGAGGCAACGAGGTGGAGGCTGTGGCCAGCGTCAAGGCGGGGCAGCACATTGCGGTATGCCGCCAGTGGTCGCTCCCCTTTGCGCTTCTGGAAACGAAGGCCGCTGTCACGCAGACGACGGGCGAGCTCCCGGCCCCCGGCGGGGTGCGCGCCGGCCGCGACCAGCCCGTCATAGAACTCCTGGGGCACGTCATAGTGGTCGCCATCGAACCCGCGCGCGGGGACACCGGCCTGTGCGGCGAAGGTCTGCAGCTCCTCGTAGGACGTGTCGCTGATCAGGTGCGACCACAACCGGCCGTGCGCCGGCCAGCTCGGTGGGTCGATCCAGATCGTCATCGCCTGCTCCTTGCGAACCTGTCCACCCTGCCGGTGAAGTCGCGGAGACTGACCCTATCGCGCGAGATCGGGACGATTCCCGCAACTTCTCGGGGCAGGGGGACAGGTGTCTCAGTCGGTGGTGATGGCCCTCAGGACATCCAGCCTGGCCGCCCGACGGGCCGGCCAGACTGCGGCCAGGACTCCGACCAGCGCCGCCAGCACCACGAAGACGAACAGCTGGACAAAGGGCACCGACAGCACCTCGATCCCCGAGTCCGCCTGCGAACGTTGCAGGGCGACGCCGAAGACCAGGCCCAGGCCGACCCCGAGAACAGCGCCCAGGAGCGCGATGATGATCGACTCCAGCCGCACCATGGTCCGCAGCTGACGCCGGCTCAGACCGACCGCCCGCAGCAGGCCCACCTCACGGGTACGTTCGATGACGGACAGCGCCAGAGTGTTGACGATCCCCAGGACCGCGATCACCACGGCCAGACCCAGCAAGGCGTAGATCAGTGCCAGCATCTGGTCGATCGGCGCCCTCTGTTCGGCCGCGAACTCGGCCTGGTCCTTGAGGGTGACCGTGGGCAGGCCCGCGATGACCTTGTCGATCCCCGACCGGACCGTCGCGGCGTTCGCGCCGGGTGCGCGAACGACATACGCGAAGTTGTCGGCGGGAGCCACACCAGCGGCGCTGAGCGCCTCCAGCGAGGTGAGGTACTGCGACCCCGAGATGCCCGGGATCGCCTCGAAGGTACCGACGACCGGGTAGCTGGCCGGGTTGCCTGCGATCGACATGGTGACCTTGTCGCCGACCGCAAGGCCCTTCTCCGTGGCCAGCTTGGACTCGACCAGAAGGGTCCGTCCGGTGAGAGCGCCGACACTGCCGCTGGCCATCTTGACCTTCATGGCCTTGGCGAAGGGAGCCGGCTCAATGCCGCCGACCCGGGTCGACTCGCGACCTACCTTTGCTACGACGAAACGAAATCGGGCTGCGGCCTCAACACCGGGGACCTTCTTGACCTGGTCCACGACCGCCGGAGAGAAGGGGACCCCGATGGCGTTCGACACCACGTAGTCCGCCGAGAAGCTGTCGGCGATCGTCTTGTCGACGCTGGCCTTGGTCGACTGCCCGAAGACAGCCATCATCGACACGAGGGTGAGCCCGACCATCAACGCCGACGCCGTGGCAGCGGTGCGCCGCGGGTTGCGCATCGCGTTCTGCTCCGCCAGCCGGCCCACGGTCCCGAACATCCGTCGATAGAACATGCCGACCAGTGCGACGACGGGCCGGCCCAGCAGCGGGCTGGCGATCGCGACGCCCACGACGACCAGGAGCATCCCGACGCCGATGTAGACGATCTGGTGTGAGATCTGCGTGAACAGCTCGACCCCCAGCGCCACTGCGCCCAGCGCCGTCATCACGGTGCCGATGGCGGCCCGGGCGTGGATGGAGGACTCCGGCATCGCCACGTCGTCGCGCAGGGCCTCGATCGGCGCGATCCGGCTTGCCCGACGTCCCGGCAGGTAGGCCGCGAAGGCCGTCACCAGGATTCCGACCAGGTAGGCAACGATCGCGGTGCGCGGCTCGAAGATCAGCGGTGACCCGGACAGGTCGAGGCCGATCGCCGCGAACAGCGCCTTGATGCCCGTTGCCAGGACGAAGCCGAGCGCCAGGCCGATCGTCGACCCGATGAACCCGATGACCAGCGCCTCGAAGAGCACCGATCGACTGACCTGTCGCCGGCTCGCGCCGAGGGCGCGGAAGAGAGCGAGCTCCCGGCTGCGCTGAGCGACCAGGATCGAGAAGGTGTTGATGATCAGGAAGGTGCCGACCACGAGCGAGACACCCGCGAATACGAGCAGGAACGTGCTGATGAAGGACAGCGCCTGGTTGATCGCGCTGGCGGACTCATCGGCCGCCTTGTCACCCGTGACAGCCTCGACGCCCGCAGGCAGCAGGGCCTTGACGCGGTCGCGAAGCTCGGCCTGGCTGACACCTTCTTTGGCCGTCACCCAGATGCCGCTGTAGACGTCCCTGCCGCCTTCAAAGAGCTGCTGGGCGGTCTTGCGGTCGAAGGTGGTCAGGCTGGCACCGGCCAGGCCCCCGCCGCCGAACTTGCCAACGCCCACCATGGTTGCCGAGAGAGAAGGTTGCGCACCAGAGCTCACCATTGGCACGGTGTCCCCGATCTTGTATCCCGCCTTGTCGGCCGTCACAGGGTCGAGCGTGATCTCGCCGGCCTTGGCCGGTGCCCGTCCGGACGTGATCGACAGGCCCTGGACACCATGTCCGGCAGGTGCGTCACTGAAGTTCATCCCGAGGCCGGGTGCCCCCTGAGCACCGATCACCTTGCCGTCCCTGCCAATCACGAAGACGCCGACAGCGGTGATGAACCCGTCGACCCGTGCAGCCCCGTCGACTGTGGCCAGGTCCCCGACCAGGGACGCCGGCAGGGTCTTGGCGCTCTGGGTGTTCTCGTCATTGACGGCACCGACCGGGCGCACGACCACGTCGCCGGTACTGCCCGCCATGATCTGGGTGAAGGCCTGGCCCAACGTATCCGTGAAGATCAGCGAGCCGGCGACGAACGCGACTCCCAGGACGATGGCGAAGCCGCTCATCAGCAGCCTCAGCTTGCGGGCGAGCAGACTCTTCCAGCTGGCACGCAACATGCTCAGGAACCCCGCTGGATGAGGCGGCGATCCAGCCGCTTCATCCGCTCGAGCACCAGGTCCGAGGTGGGCTGGCGCAGCTCGTCCACGATCCGGCCGTCAGCGAGGAACACGACGCGATCCGTATGGCTGGCGGCCACCGGGTCGTGGGTCACCATCACGATGGTCTGGCCGAACTCGTCCACCGAGCGACGCAGGAACTTCAGCACCTCCAGCCCGGACATCGAGTCGAGGTTTCCGGTCGGCTCATCGGCGAAGATGACCTGGGGCCGGCTGAGCAGAGCCCGGGCACAGGCGACCCGCTGCTGCTGGCCCCCGGAGAGCTCCTTCGGGCGGTGGTCGAGCCGGTCACGCAGCCCCACCGTGTCGATAACCACGTCGTACCACTCCTGGTCCGGCTTGCGACCGGCGATCGCCAGCGGGAGCAGGATGTTCTCCTGAGCACTCAGGGTCGGCACCAGGT
>DASVKO010000218.1:0-6788 GCA_036385355.1 Dermatophilaceae bacterium | reverse complement strand
ATCAGCGGCCCGGTCGGGTTCGTCCTGATGGGCGTGGCTGCCGCCTTCGTCGGGTGGGTGCTGTACCTGTCCTGGCCACGGCTTACCGGCTCGGAGCGCATCATGCGGCTCGCCGTCCTGCTGCTCGCGGTCGCGATGGCTGTCGTGCAGCTCTTTCCCCGTTAGTCCCGCGTTCCCCCGCTGAGCGGACCCTGTCCCCTGAGCCACCTGCCCAAAACCAAGGGAACCCCTTCCCCTCTGCCGGGTGGTCCTCATCGTGGCATACGGTACTGGAATGCCAATCGATGTGATTTGTACCATCTGGGCGTCATTTTGACAATGATTCTCATTAGGATCAATAATGGGTGACATGAACCCGCGTAGGTCCCTGATGGGGGCTCCCCTGCTTATCTCCGCTCTCGTCCTGAGCGGCTGCGGCGTCGGTCAGCAGAGCAGTGGCAGCGCGGGCAAGCTGGCAGTGGTCACGTCGTTCTACCCGCTGCAGTTCGCCACCCAGCAGATCGGCGGCGAACACGTCACAGTGACGAACCTCACCAAGCCCGGCGCCGAGCCACACGACATCGAGCTGACTCCACAGCAGGTGGGTTCGGTCAGCAAGGCCAAGCTGGTGGTCTACGAAAAGGGCCTTCAGGGCGCGGTGGACAGCGCCGTCCAGTCCCAGGGTGGCGACCACAGCCTCGACGTCGCACCTGCGGCCAAGCTCGACCTGAAGCTCGCCACAGGCAGCACCGATCCACATTTCTGGCTGGACCCGCAGCGTTACTCCGACGTCGCGACGGCGATCGCCGCGCGGCTCTCGAGCGCGGACCCGGCCAACAGGGCCACCTACCAGAAGAACGCGAAGACCTTCGAGGACAGGCTCACCGCGCTCTCGGCGGATTTCACCACCGGTCTGGCCAGCTGCCAGCGCAAGGACATCGTCACCAGCCACTCCGCCTTCGGCTACCTCGCCAGGCGATTCGGCATGAAGCAGATCGCCATCAACGGGCTCTCGCCCGAGCAGGAGCCCAAAGCCTCGGCAATCGCCACCGTGAGCACCTACGCCCGGGCGAACGGCGTGACCACGATCTATGCCGAGACGCTGGTCAGCCCGGCCATCGCCCAGACCGTTGCCCGTGAGTCCGGGGCCGCCATGGCCACGCTCGACCCGATCGAAGGCCTGACCAGGGCGTCCGCCGGCAAGGACTATTTCGAGGTCATGCGCTCCAACCTCAAGGCCCTGCGGCTGGGACAGGGCTGCCCGTGACCGCTACCCCGCCCCCGCCCGGGGATGGCCAGCAGGCCATCGTCTCGCTGCAGTCGGCCTCCTTCGGGTACACCAGCCACCCGGTCGTCTCCGGGGTCACCCTCGATATCCGGGCCGGAGAGGTTGTTGCCATCCTCGGCCCCAACGGCTCGGGCAAGTCGACCCTGGTCAAGGGCCTGCTCGGGCTGAACAACCACCTCGGCGGCGAGGCGGCGCTCTTCGGCACCCCGATCGAGCGTTTCCGGGACCACGCCCGCCTGGGGTACGTCCCCCAGCGCCATACGCTGTCAACCTCCGTGCGGGCCACCGTCGCCGAGATCGTCGCGATCGGCCGGCTCCCCCACCAGGGCTGGCTGGGCCGGTCCAACAACGAGGACCGGCGAATCATCCAGGAGTCCCTCGCCCTCGTCGGCCTCGCGGACCGCGCCACCGTCGATGTGAGCACCCTGTCCGGAGGCCAGCAACGTCGCGTGCTCATCGCCCGCGCCCTCGCCGCCCAGCCGGACGTGCTGATGATGGACGAGCCCACCGCAGGGGTCGACCTGGCCAGCCAGGAGGTCCTGAGCCAGGTGCTCGCCCGGCTGGCCCGACGCGGCGCCACCATGATGATCGTCACCCACGAGCTCCGGGCTCTGCGCGGCGTACTCACCCGGATCGTCGGGCTCGACGGGGGGCGGATCATCTTCGACGGCACTCCGCAGGAACACGACGCGTGGCACGGCGCCATAGCGGCCGGCGCAGACCCGCACCTGCACGACGGGCACCACGACAACGACGAGGGGCCACCCACCTTCCCGACAGCCGGGCCGCTCGACTACGTCCATCACCTGGATCGGGGCCACGGTGCCTGACATCCTCACCTTCGACTTCATGCAGCACGCGCTCCTCGCGGCGCTCCTGGTGGGCCTCGCCGCCCCCATGGTCGGGGTCTTCCTCGTCCAGCGCCGGTTGTCCCTGATCGGTGACGGGATGGGCCATGTCGCGCTGGCCGGGGTCGCCGTCGGCGTCTTCACCCACCAGGCACCGGTGCTGACCGCCCTGGCGTTCGCCGTGGTGGCCGCGGTGGGCATCGAGCTGGTTCGGGCACGTGGTCGTACCAGTGGCGACGTCGCGCTCGCCGTCATGTTCTACGGAGGCATCGCGCTCGGCGTCGTGGTGTTCAGCCTGTCCGGTGACGGCTCGCCCACCAATCTCGACTCCTACCTGTTCGGGTCGATCTCCACGACGACCAACACCGACCTCCAGGTGTTCGCCGTGCTGGCGGTCGTGGTGGTCGGGCTCACCTGGGCGCTGCGTCCCCGGCTGTTCGCCGTGGCCAACGACGAGGAGTACTCGCGGGCCACCGGCCTGCGGGTCACCGCCCTCAACATCACCCTGGCGGCGCTCACCGCCGTGACGGTAGTGGTCTCGATGCGGGTGGTCGGGCTGCTGCTGATCAGCGCGCTGATGATCGTGCCGAACGCCACCGCTCAGCTGATCGCCGGCAGCTTCCGTTCAGCGATCCGGATCGCCGTGGTCATCGGGGCATTCTGCGCCGTGGGCGGAGTGACGACGGCGTACTACGTCAACACGCCCCCCGGCGGCACCATCGTCCTGATGGCCATCGCGCTCTTCCTGGTCGCGGCGTCATACAACGCTCTGCACGGCCGGATCGCGAGCAGGCGGCACCTCCGGGCCGAACGGCACGAACACGAACATGGCCCGGACTGCGGCCACCCCGCGATCGAGCACCAACACCATGTCGACTATCTTCACGACGGCCACCGCCATGCTCCGCATGAGGGCCACTACGACGAGCACGACCCGCACGAGACCCACGACGATCCGGTGAGGCACTGATGTCCGTAACGTTCCGACGACCCACCAGGCAACGAGCCGCCGTCGAAGCACTGCTGGTGAACATCGGCGACTTCATGTCGGCCCAGGACCTGCACGCGCGCCTGCGCGCCCAGGGTCAGGCCGTGGGTCTGGCGACGGTGTATCGCACGCTCCAGGCCATGGTCGCCGACGGCGGTGTCGACATGATGCGGAACAGCGACGGTGAAGCCATCTACCGGCGGTGCAGCAACGGCCACCATCATCATCTGGTCTGCCGCAACTGCGGAAGGACGGTCGAGGTCGAAGGACCCGCCGTCGAGAGCTGGACCGACAAGATCAGCGCCGAGAACGGCTTCAGCGACGTGCACCACACCCTGGAGATCTTCGGCCTCTGCGCCGGGTGCACCCCCGGTGCGGCGCCGGACCCCGACGTCACGGACGTACCCGCCAAGACCTGAGCCTCAGCCTCAGCCTCAGCCGGGACCCTTCGACCGGTCCACGGCACCGCCATAACGTCGGTCGCGATCGGCATAGATCTCGATGGCGCGCCACAGGTCGCGCCGGTCGAAGTCGGGCCAGAGCGTGTCCAGGAATACCATCTCGGCATAGGCCGACTGCCACAGCAGGAAGTTGCTGGTCCGCTGCTCGCCGGAGGACCGGACGAACAGGTCGACGTCGGGCATCGCCGGCTCGTCGAGGTACCGCGCAATGGTGTGTTCGTCGATGTGGTCGGGCTTGAGCCGGCCTTCCTTGACGAGCTGCCCGATCCGGCGGGCCGCATCGCCGATCTCGGCCCGGCCTCCATAGTTGACGCACATGGTCAACGTCATCACGGTGTTGTTCCTGGTCATCTCCTGGGCGACCTCGAGCTCCTTGATCACCGACAGCCACAGGCGCGGGCGACGGCCCATCCAGCGAACACGCACTCCCCAGTCGTTGAGGATGTCGCGACGGCGCCGGATCACGTCGCGGTTGAAGCCCATCAGGAAGCGGACCTCTTCCGGCGAGCGCTTCCAGTTCTCTGTGGAGAAGGCGTAGGCCGAGACGTTCTTGACCCCGATCTCGATGGCTCCGGCCACGACATCGAGCAACGAGGCCTCGCCGGCCTCATGGCCCCTGGTGCGCGGCAGGCCACGGGCGTTCGCCCAGCGACCGTTGCCGTCCATGACGATCGCGACGTGTCCGGGAACCAGCTCTGGGGGCAGGACGGGAGGGCGAGCCCCGGACGGATGCGGGAACGGCGGACTGCTCATGCTCAACTCGCCTTCCGGGCTCGTTCCGCTCCTCGATACGCTGCGCTGCTCACTCGTCCGCAGCTTCTTCATGCCCGCTCCACGAGTCGCAGGGATCGCACGCCGCGCTCGAGATGCCACTGCAGGAAGGCGGTCACCAGGCCGCTTCCCTCACGACGATGACGGGGAAGGCTCTCGTCGGCGATGGCCCAGTCGCCGACCAGCAGAGCCGCCAGCAGCTCAAGGGTGGCCAGCGCCGGGGACGCGGAGCCGGGGGTCCGGCAGGACGGGCAGACGGTGCCACCGCTGGCGAGGTTGAAAGCGCGCTGGGGCCCCGGCGCGCCACATCGTGCGCAGTCGTGAAAGCTCGGCGCCCAGCCCGCGACGGCCAGCGACCGCAGCAGGTAGGAGTCCAGCACCAGCCCCGCCTCATGATCGCCGCCGGCCAGCGCGCTCAGCCCGCCGGCCAGCAACAAGAACTGCTGCATCGCGGGCTCGCGTTCCTCGGTGAGCCGTTCGGCAGTCTCGAGCATCGCGGTCGCCGCGGTGTAGGAGACATAGTCGCGGGCGATCGGATCCCCATACGGGGCAACGGTTTCGGCCTGGGTCACCGTATCCAGCGAGCGCCCCTCATACAGCTGGACGTCGACGATCATGAACGGTTCGAGCCGGGCGCCGAATCGCGACTTTGTCCGCCGCACGCCCTTGGCAACGGCCCTGACCTTGCCGTGCTGTCGGGTCAGGAGCGTGACGATGCGGTCCGCCTCACCCAGCTTCTGGGCGCGCAGGACAATCGCAGCGTCGCGATACAGGGCCATGGGTCCATTGTCCTATGCCCGCCCCCGAACACCGGTATGCCGTGCCGTTGGCCGGCCGCACACCGGAGCGGAGACTCGCCGGGAGTCTGCAGGAATTAATACATACGTCCCAATTCCGGATAAGGTGGCGGCATGAATGTGGCTCTTCAGGGGTCCCTGCTCGACACCGTCGACGAGGTCGGGCTCCGCCCGCTCGGCCCGGGGATCGAGCGGACGCGGCTCACTCGTGGTGCGTGGATCGATGTTCGGCGCGGCTGGCTCACGGGCGCGGATGAGCTGTTCGGCCGACTCTGCCGTGACGTGCCCTGGCACGACGAGCGCCGCCAGATGTATGACCGCGAGGTCGCCGTCCCCCGACTTCTCCATTTCTATGACGAGGACGAACAGCTGCCCGATCCCGTTCTCGTGCAGGCTCGTTCGGCGCTCAGCACTCACTACTCACCAGAGCTCGGCGAGCCGTTTCGCACCGCAGGGCTCTGCTTGTACCGCCACGGCCGGGACTCCGTCGCCTGGCACGGTGACACCATCGGCCGCGGTTCCTGCGAGGACACGATGGTGGCGATCATCTCGGTCGGCTCACCCCGGGCCCTGATGCTGCGTCCCCGGGGCGACGGCCCCGGACAGACGATCCGCCATGTCCTCGGCCATGGCGACCTCATCGTCATGGGCGGCTCCTGCCAGCGGACCTGGGAGCATGCCGTCCCCAAGACAGTCAAGCCGGTCGGGCCCCGGATCAGCATCCAGCTCAGGCCGCGGGGCGTCCGCTGACCAGAGCCAGCCCCGTCATCAGAGCGGTCGCTGCCACCACTCGCCGTCACAGGTCGCCGTCACCAGAGCGGTCACTGTCACCGGCCGCCAATAGGTTGCGACCATGCAGACTGACGCGGCCAGCAGCAACCTCGACTACCTTGCCCACCTCTCCCGAGACTCAGCACGCTTTGCGGAGGTTCTGACCCAGACGCCCCCGCAGACGCGGGTGCCGACGTGCCCCGGCTGGAACGCCGACGACCTGCTGTGGCACCTTGCGGAGGTCCAGTGGTTCTGGGGCACGATCGTGGGTCGAGGGCTGACCACCTACGCGCAGGTCAGGACACTCGACAACGGTGGCCGACCCGACGACCGCGACGATCTGCCGGCATTCTTCGGACGGGCCAGCGGCGACCTCTACGACAACCTGAGCTCTGCCGGGCCGGACGCGCCGGCCTGGGCCTGGACCGACGACCAGAGCGTCGCTTTGATCCGGCGCCGCCAGGCACACGAGGCGCTCATCCACCGGCTGGACGCCGAGCTCACGGCCGGCCATCGCAGCCCCATGGACGCTGCACTCAGCACGGACGGCGTGGACGAGGTCCTGCGGGTCATGTACGGCAGGGCACCTTCCTGGGGTCACTTCACGGCCGACCCTGCACAGACCGTTCGGGTGCGGACCGCCGATACTGACGGCTCCTGGCTGGTGAGCCTCGGCCGATTCACCGGCATCGACAACAGTGGCATCGACAACAGTGGCACCACCCACGACGCACCAGGCCTTGCCGTGGCTGACCCAGGCGACAGCGCGTCAGGCACCGGCGGGCCGGCAGCCGCCACCGTGATGGCGTCGGCTGCCGACCTCGACTGCTGGCTCTGGCACAGGCCGCCAGCAGGCCCGGTTGAGCGGTCCGGGGACTCCTCGGT
>DASVKO010000217.1:0-2647 GCA_036385355.1 Dermatophilaceae bacterium | reverse complement strand
TAGGCGTCCTCGAGCGAGCCGGACACGGGCGTGAGCTCGTGGAGCACGACCCGGGCCGCAGCGGCGGCCTCGCCGATGGCCTGGGCTGTGCTTCCGTTGACCTCGAGCCACTGCGGGGTGGTCGACGTGATGGTGATCCCTGGTCCGGCGAGCAGCTCGACGAGCTGGGTTGCCTGCGGGCTGCACACCCGCACGGTCGTGCCGGCCGCACGTCCGACGATGTCGGCCACCGGTGCGTCCGCCAGCACCCGCCCGCGGCCGAGGACGATGATGTGGTCGGCGGTGAGAGCCATCTCGCTCATCAGGTGTGAGGAGAGGAAGATCGTGCGCCCCAGTCCCGCGAGGTAGCGCACCAGGTTGCGGACCCAGACGACTCCCTCAGGGTCGAGCCCGTTGACCGGCTCGTCGAGGATCAGGGTGTGCGGGTCGCCGAGCAGTGCGGACGCGATGCCCAGGCGCTGGCCCATGCCGAGCGAGAAGCCGCCGACCCGCTTCCTGGCGACGGGCTCGAGCCCGGTCATCTCGATGACCTCGTGCACACGGGTCTTGCCGATGCCGTGGGTGGCGCCCATCGCCAGCAGGTGGTTGTACGCGCTGCGTCCGGTGTGCACGGCCTTCGCGTCGAGCAGGGCGCCAACCTCACGCAGGGGGCGCGGTGCTCGGCGTACCTGCGGCCGTTGACGGTCACCGTACCGTGGGTGGGGCGGTCCAGACCGACGATCATTCGCATCGTGGTGGACTTGCCGGCGCCGTTCGGGCCGAGGAAGCCGGTGACTCTCCCGGGGTGCACGGTGAACGTGACATCGTCGACGGCCGTCTTTGATCCGTATCGCTTGGTCAGGCCTTGGGCCTCGATCATTGCTGGAGATCCTTCGGGTTTGGGGTGAGCTGCCACGGCAAGGCTAGGTGCAGCCGCGGATCATGCGGTGGGCAGCATCAGATGGGCGCAGCATCGTCAGGCCCGCGGGCGCACGATCGAGGATGGCATTGCAAGCGGGCCCTAGCGACGGGCCTGGCGGGATGCACGGTAGATTGACGCTCATGCGCATCGGAATGTTGACAGGCGGCGGAGATTGTCCCGGGCTGAACGCGGTTATCCGGGCGGCGGTGACCAAGGGAATTCAGGCGTACGGCCATGAGTTCGTGGGTTTCCGTGACGGCTGGAAGGGCCCGCTGGAGGGGCTGACCCGCCCGCTGGGCCTCGAGGACGTCAGCGGCATCCTCGCCCAGGGCGGGACCATCCTGGGGTCCTCACGGACCAACCCCTACAAGGTCGACGGCGGGCTGGACCGGATCAGGACGAACATCCAGGACGCGGGTATCGACGCGTTGATCGCGATCGGTGGCGAGGACACCCTCGGGGTGGCCAAGAAGCTCACCGATGACGGGCTCGGTGTCGTCGGGGTGCCCAAGACCATTGACAACGACCTGTCCGCAACCGACTACACCTTCGGGTTCGACACCGCCGTGATGATTGCCACCGAGTCGATCGACCGGGTGCGCACCACAGCCCAGTCGCACCATCGCGCGCTCGTCGTCGAGGTCATGGGCCGGCACGCCGGCTGGATCGCCCTGCATGCCGGGATGGCCGGGGGAGCCAACGTCATCCTGGTGCCCGAGCGGGAGTTCGACATCGAGCAGGTAGCCGCTCAGGTGCGCAGCTGTTTCGACCGGGGTGTGGCCCCGATCGTGGTGACCTCAGAGGGCGCTCTGCCGATCGGTGGCGCAGAGTCGCTCAAGACCGGCGAGCTGGATGCCTTCGGTCACATCCGCCTCGGCGGGATCGCCGACTGGCTGGCCAGCGAGATCGAGACGCGCACCGGCATCGAGACCCGCTCGGTGATCCTGGGACACCTGCAACGTGGTGGCACGCCCACGGCGTACGACCGCGTGCTGTCCACCCGCTTCGGCCTGCATGCCGCCGACGCTGTCAACGACAGGGACTTCGGCAAGATGGTCGCTCTGCATGGCACCGACATCGTGCGGGTCTCGCTGGCCGAGGCGGTCGGGACGCTCAAGATCGTGCCCGCCGAGCGGCTGACCGAGGCCGAGGTCTTCTTCGGCTGATCCGAACCCTGCAGATCCAGACCTCACGGCGTCCACCGGATGGGCTCAAGTAGGCCCACCCGGTGGGCGGAACTAGGCTTGGAGACGTGAGTAACCCCGCGAGAATCGACGCAAGCCCTGAGGTCATCGCCGGCCTTGATGCCTGGCGTGGTCTGCACGCCGCCCAGCAACCCGTCTGGCCTGATGGTGAGGCGCTGGAGAAGGCCGTCGCGACGTTGTCGAGCTATCCGCCGCTGGTGTTCGCCGGTGAGTGCGACGTGCTCAAGGCCCGGCTGGCCGATGCCGCGGTGGGCAAGGCGTTCGTCCTGCAGGGAGGGGACTGCGCCGAGACGTTCGCTTCGGCCACGGCGGACAACATCCGCGACCGGATCAAGACGATCCTGCAGATGGCTGCGGTCCTGACCTACGGCGCGAGCATGCCGGTGATCAAGGTCGGCCGGATCGCGGGCCAGTTCGCCAAGCCCCGCAGCAGCAACGAGGAGACCCGGGGCGGCGTGACGTTGCCCACCTACCGCGGGGACATGGTCAACGACTCCCCGTTCACCGCGCAGGCCCGCACTCCCGATCCGGACCGCCTGGT
>DASVKO010000216.1:0-1834 GCA_036385355.1 Dermatophilaceae bacterium | reverse complement strand
CTGCGCAAGCCCGGCGTCCCGGATGCCCCGACGCACGAATCGCTGCTTGCGGCGCGGATCAGCGAGTCGGTACCGGCATGACCCGCTCGATCGTCGTCGTGAGCGGCGGGTTGTCCAACCCGTCGTCGACCCGGCTGCTCGCCGACCAGCTCGCCACGGCCACCGATGTCGCCCTCAGGGGGCACGGCGACGCGGCGGACCTGCGTGTCATCGAGCTCCGCGAGCTCGCCCACCCGCTGGCCGACCACCTGCTCACGGGTTTCCCGACCGGCGCGTTGGCGGAGGCGATCGAGGCCGTACGAGACGCCGACGGGCTGATCGTCGTCACGCCGGTGTTCTCGGCGTCGTACTCCGGCCTGTTCAAGATGTTCTTCGACGTGCTCGGGCCGGACCTGTTGCGCGGCAAGCCGGTACTCCTGGCCGCCACCGCCGGTACGGCCCGGCACTCACTCGTGCTTGAGCACGCGCTGCGGCCGTTGTTCTCGTACTTGCGGGCCATCACCGTACCGACGGCAGTCTTCGCGGCTACCGAGGACTTCGGGGGTACGGACTCGGCCGGGCTCTCCGACCGCATCGCCGTCGCCGCCGGCGAGCTGGCCGACCTCGTGACCGGAGCGCCGGTCACCTCGGGTCCCGACAACCCCTACGAGTCCTTCACCCCATTCGACCAGCTGCTCAAGGGCTGATGCGGGTTGGCTGCCATACCCTCGCCCGTCTGGCCGCCGGGGCTTGCGAACGACGAGTTACGCTGACGGCGTGCCTCGCTGGCGGCTGACTGTGGAGAGGATCCGCGCGGTGCCCGGGGACGCCTTCGTCCGCGCGATGCGCATGAGCGTGGTGCCCACCGGTGTAATCCGGCCGGGGCTCGCGGTGGTGCGTACAGGGACGGTCAACTTCTACATGGTGTGGGCCGGCGATGCCGTGGTCGCATTCGACAGCGGCTACGGTGCGGCCGCGATCCGACGCGAGCTCGCCCGAGTAGGGGTCAGACCCGACGACGTGACGCACGTCTTCCTTAGCCACTCGGACATCGACCACGTCCGCGGCAGCCGTCTGTTCCGCAACGCCCGCGTGTACCTGTCAGCGGCGGAGCTGCCACTGGCCACCGGCCAGGTATCACGGGCACTCACCATCCGCACCAGGGCACCACGACGCGACTGGGGCCTTCTTGACGACGGGGACGTCGTCCAGGTCGGCTCGTCGTATGTCAGGGCGATCAGCTGTCCGGGGCACACCCCCGGGTCGATGAGTTTCCTCGTGGACGAGACCCAGCTGTTCACTGGCGACGCGCTCGCCGTCAAGCAAGGCCGCACGTTCCGGGGGCGCCGGCTGTACACAATGGACTTCGACGAGCGGAACCGATCAGTGGCCAAGCTCATCGGCATTGGGGCTTCGGCGATCTTCACCGCCCACTCGGGGTACTACCTCGACCCAGCTCGGCAGATCGCACCGGGCGACATGACTCCGCGAGGCCGTCACAGCTGACAGCCGCGGGCGACCACCGTGGCGGGGCGACGAGAGGGACCGGCCTCCGCCCACCGAGGCCGGTCGAGTCCCCATAGGCTGGCACGGTGAGTTGGGTCGAACAGGTGGATGGCGGAGCCTTCTGCGAGTACGTCCTGCTCCCGGCCGAGTCCGTAATCTCTTCACACGCCCCAGGCTCCGCGCTAGAGACTGGGTCCCGATGACCGCGCGGATCGATGACGTCACGAAACCCGTACGGGGGGCCAAGCAACGGCCGACCCCGCGCTGGGTGGGGTGGTTCCTGATCGCCACGCCGAGCCTCGCCGCCGCCGGACCGCTGTGGGGAGCGGGTGCGCTGACGACGTTCCGC
>DASVKO010000215.1:0-9406 GCA_036385355.1 Dermatophilaceae bacterium | reverse complement strand
AGGAGTAGCCCCATGAGCATCACCACCCCCCAGGGATTCCGGGCGGCCGGAGTGACGGCCGGACTGAAGCCCAGCGGCAGGCCCGACCTGGCTGTCGTGGTGAACGACGGCCCGGACCATCACGGCGCGGCGGTGTTCACCGGCAACCGGGTCGAGGCCGCTCCGGTGACCTGGAGCCGTCAGGTGCTGGTCGATGGCAGGGTCGACGCGGTCGTGCTCAACTCCGGGGGGGCCAACGCCTGCACGGGGGCTGCCGGGTTCGCCGACACCCACCGCAGCGCCGAGTACCTGGCCGCGGCGCTCGGGGTGTCGCCCGGGGACGTGGTCGTCGCCTCCACCGGCCTGATCGGCGAGCTGCTGCCCATGGACAAGATCACCGCCGGGATCGACCTGGCCGTCCCGGCGCTGTCGCCCGGCGGCGGGCAGGCCGCGGCTACCGCGATCATGACGACCGACACCGTCGACAAGCAGGCCCTGGCAACCGGGGCCGGATGGTCGGTCGGCGGAATGGCCAAGGGCGCCGGCATGCTCGCCCCCGCCCTGGCCACGATGCTGGTCGTGATCACCACCGACGCCGTGGCCGACTCGGGCGCCCTGGACGCAGCCCTTCGCGGCGCGACGAGCATCACCTTCGACCGGATCGACTCCGACGGCTGCATGTCGACCAACGACATGGTCCTGCTGATGTCCTCCGGGGCTTCGGGGATCACCCCGTCGGCCTCCGAGCTGGCCGAGGCGGTCACCTCGGTCTGTGCGGATCTCGCCCGGGGGCTGATCGCCGACGCGGAGGGTGCCCAGCACGACATCGAGATCGAGATCCGTTCTGCGGCAAGCGTTCCCGATGCCCTGGAGGTCGCTCGCGCGATAGCCCGCAACAACCTGTTCAAGTGCGCGGTCTTCGGCGGCGACCCGAACTGGGGTCGTGTCCTGGCGGCGGTGGGCACCACCGGCGCCGCGTTCGAGCCGGCCGAGCTGGACGTGAGCATCAACGGCATCGAGGTGTGCCGCGGCGGGGGAGTCGGCCAGGACCGGAACCTGATCGACATGGGCGCCCGCCTGGTCCACGTCGTGGTGGACCTGCACGCGGGGGCGCAGACGGCGACCATCTGGACCAACGACCTGACCCACGACTACGTCCACGAGAACTCGGCGTACAGCACATGAGCGCGCGAGTCGACGTGAGTGACACCCTGCGGGCGGCCCGCGCCCGGAGCCGGTTGACGGCGGCGTCATCCAAGGCGCACATCCTGGTCGAGGCGCTGCCCTGGCTCGAGCGGTTCCGGGGCGCGCTGGTCGTCATCAAGTACGGCGGCAACGCGATGGTCGATGACGAGCTCAAGGCGGCCTTCGCCCAGGACATCGTGTTCCTGCGGTACGCCGGTCTGCGCCCGGTGGTCGTGCACGGTGGTGGCCCGCAGATCGGGGCCATGCTGGAGCGGGTCGGCCTGACCAGTGAGTTCAAGGGTGGCCTTCGGGTGACCACTCCCGAGATCATGGACGTCGTCCGGATGGTCCTGACCGGCCAGGTGGGGCGCGAGCTGGTCGGGCTGCTCAACCAGCACGGACCGCTGGCGGTGGGGCTGTCCGGTGAGGACGGCGCCCTGTTCGGGGCCCGCAAACGGGACCTGGTCATCGATGGCATCCCGGTGGACCTGGGCCTGGTCGGCGACGTCGAGAGCGTGAACCCCTCCGCGGTCATGGACATCCTGAACGCCGGGAGGATCCCCGTGGTCTCGACCGTTGCCCCGGACCTCGACGTCGACGGGCAGGTCCTCAACGTCAACGCCGATACCGCAGCCTCGGCGCTCGCAGTGGCCCTGGGCGCGCACAAGCTCGTGGTCCTCACCGACGTCGAGGGCGTCTACGCCAGCTGGCCCGACCCGGACTCCCTGCTCTCGCAGCTGTCCGTCAGCGCGGCCGCCGAACTGTCGACGCAGGTCGAGGCCGGCATGAAGCCCAAGCTCGAGGCGTGTGTGCGGGCGGTCACCGACGGGGTGCCACAGGCACACATCATCGACGGCCGGCAGCTGCACTCCCTGCTGCTGGAGGTCTTCACCAGTGAGGGCATCGGCACCATGATCGTTCCGGACACCGAGGAAGATCGGGTCGCCCGGCTGCGCGCCGAAGACGATGTCACCGACGACGATGCCAACGACGACACTGCCGTTGGTGACACTGCCGTTGGTGACACTGCCGCCGGCGCCGACCAGACCGACGGGGAGCAGGCCTGATGCCGACGTTCAGCAGTGCGGCCTATCTCGACCGTTACGCAGACTCGCTGATGGGCGTCTACGGTCGCCCCAAGAACGTGCTCACCCACGGTCAGGGCTGCTACGTCTGGGACGCCGACGGAAAGCGATATCTCGACCTGCTCGCCGGGATCGCCGTCAACGCCCTCGGCCACGGACACCCGATCGTGGTCGACGCGATCAGCCGGCAGGCCTCGAGCCTCATCCACGTGTCCAACTTCTTTGCCACCCCGCCGCAGATCGAGCTGGCCGAGAGGCTGCTCTCGGTCGCGGGCGCCCCGACGGGCTCGGCCGTCTTCTTCGCCAACTCCGGCACCGAAGCGATCGAGGCCGCGATCAAGCTGAGCCGGCGGACCGGACGCACCGGCCTGGTGGCGGCGGAGGCAGCTTTCCACGGGCGCACCACCGGGGCGCTGGCACTGACCCACAAGCAGGCGTATCGCGAGCCTTTCGAGCCGCTCATCCCCTCGGTGACACACATCCCGCTGAACGACGTGGCAGCGCTGCGCGCGGCCATCACCACCGACGTCGCGGCCTTGTTCCTGGAGCCCATCCAGGGCGAGGCCGGCGTGATCGCCGCCGACCCGGCATACCTGCGGCTGGCCCGCCGGCTGACCAGGGCGAGCGGGACGTTGCTCATCATTGACGAGGTCCAGACCGGGGTGGGCCGTACGGGCACCTGGTTCGCCTTCCAGCAGGCCGGCATCCTCCCCGACGCCATCACGGTCGCCAAAGGTCTTGGCGGCGGAGTGCCGATCGGCGCCCTGGTGACCTTCGGGCCCGACGTCAGCAGGCTGCTCACGGCCGGACAGCACGGCACGACCTTCGGTGGCAACCCGCTGGCGGCCGCGGCCGGGCTGGCCGTCCTGGACACGATCGAGACGGACAACCTGCTCGAGCACGCCACATCAGTGGGCAACCATCTGGTCGAGTCGGTTGCCTCGCTCGGCCATCCCCTGATCTCCGGGGTTCGAGGGTCTGGTCTGCTTCGCGCCATCGAGCTGACCACCGGCGTGGCAACCGTCGTGGCCGACCGCGCGCTGGCCGCGGGCTTCATCATCAACGCCCCGATCCCCGATGTGCTCAGGCTCGCCCCGCCGCTGATCATCGCGGCGGCGCAGGTCGACTCGTTCGTGACGGCGCTGCCGATCCTGCTCGACGGACTGGAACCGGCCTCGTGATCCCGCAGACCCGGGCCGGCCGGCGTCAGCTCATCCTCGACATCCTGGGGCGGCAGAGCGTGCGGTCCCAGGCCGAGCTCCTGGAGATCCTGGCCGGTCACGGTTTTGCCGTCACGCAGGCCACCCTGTCGCGCGACCTCGTCGAGCTGGGCGCGGTCAAGGTGCGTGAAGGCAAGACCCTCGTGTACGCCGTGCCCGGGGAAGGCGGCGATCGCACCGTCCGGGTGGCACCGGGCCCGGCGGAGGTGAGCTCGCGCCTGCGCCGACAGTGCGAGGAGCTTCTCGTCACGGCAAGGGTGTCGGCCAACATGGTGGTGGTGCGCACGCCGTCGGGGGCTGCCAACTACCTGGCGTCGGCGCTCGACCATGCGGACGAGACGGACATCCTGGGCACCATCGCCGGCGACGACACCATCCTGATCATCACCAGCGGCCCGCCGCAGAGCGAAGCCCTGGTGAACCGGCTGCTGGCCCTGGCCGGTCGCGACCGTCCCGACCCAACCGACACGATCCAACCGGCAAACCCAGGGACCGTGCACGATCCAGCCGACAAACCTAGGGACCGTGCACGATCCAACTCGCAAACCTAGGGACGATGCACGATCTGCCCTGGCGACTGACAGCAACACCTCAACTGATATCAACAAGGAGTACCGATGACTGACCGCGTTGTTCTCGCATATTCCGGAGGTCTCGACACCTCCGTCGCCATCGGCTGGATCGCTGACGCCATCGGCGCCGAGGTCGTTGCCGTGGCCGTCGACCTGGGACAGGGCGGCGAGGATCTTGACGTCATCCGCCAGCGTGCTCTCGACTGTGGCGCCGTCGAGGCCTACGTGGCCGACGCGCGCGAGGAGTTCGCCGACGAGTACTGCCTGCCGGCCATCCAGGCGAACGCCCTCTACATGGACCGCTACCCGCTGGTCTCGGCGCTGAGCCGTCCGCTGATCGTCAAGCACCTGGTCAAGGCCGCCAGGCAGCACGGCGCGACCGTGGTCGGCCATGGCTGCACCGGCAAAGGCAACGACCAGGTCCGCTTCGAGGTAGGCATCACCTCGCTCGCGCCCGAGCTGACCTGCATCGCCCCTGTCCGCGATCTCGCGCTGACCCGCAACAAGGCCATCGACTACGCCGAGGCGCACAACCTGCCGATCGAGACCACCAAGAAGAACCCGTACTCGATCGACCAGAACGTCTTCGGCCGTGCGGTCGAGACGGGCTTCCTCGAGGACATCTGGAACGCCCCGATCGAGGATCTCTACACCTACACCAAGGACCCGGCCCGCCAGCACGATCCCGATGAGGTCGTCATCAGCTTCGAGGCCGGGGTCCCGGTCGCCCTCGACGGGGTGAGGGTCACCGTCCTGCAGGCCATCGAGCAGCTCAACACGCGGGCCGGCAACGCGGGAGTCGGCCGGCTGGACCTGGTCGAGGACCGGCTGGTCGGCATCAAGAGCCGCGAGATCTACGAGGCTCCCGGCGCGCTCGCCCTGATCACCGCACACCAGGAGCTCGAGAACGTCACGATCGAGCGCGAGCTCGGCCGCTACAAGCGCGGAGTGGAGCAGAAGTGGGGCGAGCTCACCTATGACGGCCTGTGGTACAGCCCGCTGAAGCGCTCGCTCGACGCCTTCGTGGCATCGACCCAGCAGTACGTCTCCGGCGACATCCGGATGACCCTGCACGGCGGCCGCGCGGTCGTCACCGGTCGCCGCTCCGAGACCAGCCTCTACGACTTCGGCCTGGCCACCTACGACGAGCTGGACACCTTCGACCAGAGCCAGGCCAGGGGCTTCATCGAGCTGCACGGCCTGTCCAGCAAGATCGCCTCAGGTCGCGACCAGCGGCTGGGCGCGTGAGCCAGGCCGTCAACAGTGGCATGAACGGTGATATGAACGGTGGTATGGCGAACAGCGGTACGACCGGCACGCCGGGTACGACAGGTGCACCTGAGACACCCGGGACACCGGGGACACCGGGGACACCGGGGACAACGCCGGCGGGCAAGGTCAGCCTCTGGGGTGGCCGGTTCGCCGGCGACCCTGCGGACGCACTTGCCGCCCTGTCGAAGTCAACCCACTTCGACTGGAGGCTGGCGCCCTACGACATCGCGGGGTCCCAGGCGCACGCCCGGGTGCTGCATCGGGCCGGCCTGCTCGACGACTCCGGCCTGGCCGCGATGCTCGCCGGGCTGGACCAGCTTCTGGCCGATGTGCAGGCCGGGGTCTTCGGCCCTGCCGAGGACGACGAAGATGTGCACACCGCGCTCGAGCGCGGGCTGATCGAGCGCGCGGGTGCTGATGTCGGCGGTCGGCTGCGGGCCGGCCGCTCGCGCAACGACCAGGTTGCCACCCTGTTCCGGATGTACCTGCGCGACCACGCCCGCATCGTGAGCGCGCTGGTGCTCGACGTCGTGGATGCCCTGGTCGGGCAGTCCGGTGAGCACATCGACGTCGCGATGCCGGGCCGAACCCACCTCCAGCATGCCCAGCCCGTCCTGCTGGCCCATCACCTGCTGGCCCATGCGTGGGCACTGTTGCGCGACGTGGAGCGCTGGCAGGACTGGGATCGCCGAACGGCATTCTCCCCGTACGGTTCGGGCGCACTGGCCGGCAGCTCCCTGGGGCTGGACCCGGAGGCGATTGCCGCTGATCTCGGCTTCGCCGGCGCGGTGGAGAACTCCATCGACGGGACCTCCAGCCGTGACTTCGCCGCGGAGTTCGCCTTCGTGAACGCCATGGCCGCGGTGGACATCTCCCGGCTCGCCGAGGAGGTCGTCCTCTGGGCCACCAAGGAGTTCTCCTTCGTCACGCTGGACGACGCCTACTCGACCGGGTCGAGCATCATGCCGCAGAAGAAGAACCCCGACGTGGCCGAGCTGGCCCGGGGCAAAGCCGGTCGGCTCGTGGGCGACCTGGCCGGGCTGCTCACCACGCTCAAGGGGCTGCCGCTGGCCTACAACCGCGATCTGCAGGAGGACAAGGAGCCGGTATTCGACGGCCTCGACACCCTCGAGGTCCTGCTGCCCGCATTCGCCGGGATGATCGCGACCATGCGGTTCAACACCAGCCGGCTGGAGTCGCTTGCGCCGCAAGGGTTCTCGCTCGCCACCGACATTGCCGAGTGGCTGGTCCGGCAAGGGGTCTCGTTCCGGCAGGCCCACGAGATCTCAGGTGCCTGCGTGCGCGAGTGTGAGGACCGTGGCCTGGAGCTGTGGGACCTCTCGGACCAGGACCTCGCCTTGATCTCGGCCCATCTCACGCCGGCAGTGCGCTCCGTGCTCAGCGTGCGGGGATCACTGGAGTCCCGGGACTCCAAGGGCGGCACGGCACCGGTCCGCGTTCGTGAGCAGCTCGAGCTGGTGCGTGCCCGAGTCCTCGAGGCAAGGTCATTCACGGCGACGGCGTAACGCCCGCCGGGCCAGCGCACCGCCGGCGCTGCCCGGTGACTCGCTGACATGGCCGGGCAACGAGATCCGCGGCCGGACCGGCTGACCCGTGCCTTCTTCGCCCGTCCGGTTCTCGAGGTTGCACCCGAGCTGCTCGGGTGCACGGTCGCCTGCGCGGGCGTCACGCTCCGGCTCACCGAGGTCGAGGCGTATGACGGGTCCAACGACCCCGGGTCGCATGCCTTCAGGGGTCAGACGCCGCGCACGGCAGTGATGTTCGGCGAGCCGGGCGGGCTTTACGTCTACTTCACCTACGGGATGCACTGGTGCGCGAACTTCGTCTGCGGTCCGGTGGGCGCGGCCAGCGCGGTGCTCCTGCGCGCTGGCGAGGTCGTCGGGGGCCTCGAGGTGGCCCGAGCGCGCCGGGCAGGCGTGGCAGACCGGGATCTGGCCCGGGGCCCGGCACGCCTGGCGATGACGCTGGCGCTGACCGGTGACCAGAACGGCATCGACACGGTCACCCCGGACAGCGCTCTGGTGATCAGGCGAGCGGTCCCGGGCCCTGACAGTGACTTATCGGGCCCGTTGGTCTTGTCGGACCTGTCAGGTCCCGTGGTGCGAACGGGGCCCCGGGTCGGGGTGAGCGGCAGAGGCGGTGACGGCACGGCATACCCCTGGCGGTTCTGGCTCGAGGGTGAGGCGACGGTCTCGGCGTACCGGTCCGGCACTGCCCGTTCGCCCAAACCGGCCAACCGGCCCGGCGACCCGTAGGGCAGGGTGTGTGGTGACCGTGAGAGCGAGTGAAGGGAACGAACCGCCGTGAGCGACATCTTCGACGAACTGCAGTGGCGTGGCCTGGTGGCGCAGACCACCGATGAGCCAGCCCTGCGCGAGGCACTCGCCGGCGGGCCGGTCACCTTCTACTGCGGCTTGGACCCTACGGCACCGAGCCTGCACATAGGCAACCTCGTCCAGCTGATCCTGATGCGGCACCTTCAACGGGCAGGGCATCGCGCGCTCTGCCTGGTGGGGGGCTCCACCGGCCTGATCGGCGACCCCAAGGCGAGCGCCGAACGCTCCCTGAGCTCGCCGGAGATGGTGGCCGCGTGGGTCGCCCGGATCCAGGCCCAGGTGCAGCCGTTCCTGGACTTCGCGGGCGACAACCCCGCGACCATGGTCAACAACCTGGACTGGACTGCGCCGATGTCGGCGCTGGACTTCCTGCGTGACGTGGGAAAGCACTTCAGGGTCAACGCGATGATCAAGAAGGATGCGATCGCCGCTCGTCTGGCCAGCCAGGACGGCATCTCCTACACCGAGTTCAGCTACCAGCTGCTGCAGGGGCTGGACTACCTGTACCTCTACCGCACCTACGGCTGCACCCTGCAGACCGGCGGCAACGACCAGTGGGGCAACCTGACCGCCGGGTCCGACCTGATCCAGCGGGCGGAGCACCAGTCGGTGCACCTGATGACCACGCCGCTGGTCACCAAGGCGGACGGAACGAAGTTCGGCAAGACCGAGAGCGGCACCGTCTGGCTCGACCCGGAGATGATGTCGCCGTACGGCTTCTACCAGTTCTGGATCAACGCCGAGGACGCCTCGGTGATTGGCTACCTCAAGACCTTCACCGATCGAACCCGGGACGAGATCGGTGCGCTCGAGACCTCGCTCGCGCTGACACCTTTCAAACGTGAGGCACAGAAGGCGCTGGCCGCTGACGTGACGACGCTCGTGCACGGTGCGTCCGCCACGGCCGCTGTGCAGGCCGCCAGCGAGGCGCTCTTCGGCAGGGGGGACCCGGGGGCCCTGGACGCCCGTACGTTGCGTGACGCGACCGCTGAGCTACCCGGGGGACAGGTTGCACCAGGGGACTCGATCGTGGACGCCCTGGTTGCCACCGGACTGGTCGACAGCCGCAACGCCGCGCGACGGGTCATCGGGGACGGTGGTGCCTCCGTCAACAACGTGAAGGTCAGTGACCCCGAAGCCGTTCTGACCGATGCCGACTTCCTCCATGGTCACGTGGCACTGGTACGTCGAGGACGCAAGTCTCTGGCCGCCGCTCGCCGGCCGTCCTGATTCTGGGGCTCGGCAGACGATTCTCAGCGTCCGACAGGCCTCTGAGCAGCGGATTTGTGTTTGACGGGGGAGAGGTCCTAAAGTTCAACACGTCAGCCCGACAGGGAGGAACGGACACCACCGCAACAGGCGCGCAAACGCCATGCGAAGTGGCCGGTCCCGCGGGTCTGACATCACATCCGTCACAAGGTGTGAAACCACCGAAAAGGTACCGGGTTTCCCGGTGTCACCGGGTTCCTGCAAGGGGATCATGGGACGGGCTTCGGCCTGTTACAGTGGGTAGTCGCCAAAGCCGCACACGGTGTACCGATCTTCGGATCGGGAGCCGATTATGTGAACGGTCGTTTGGCAAGTAAGTTTAAACAGTTGCCCCGGTGCGACACTGGAAAGTGTTGTGTTGGTGTGCGTCCGATTCTTGAGAACTCAACAGCGTGCCAAAAATCGATGCCAAGTTTGATCTCGGTTTTGTTTGGTGGCCTTTCGGGGTTGCTGGGTGGATCGGGTTT
>DASVKO010000214.1:0-2416 GCA_036385355.1 Dermatophilaceae bacterium | reverse complement strand
AACGGGGTCACCACGCACGCGTTCGACAACTGCCAGCGCCTGGTGGACCTCGACATCGCCGGCCAGGCGGGCGGCACGATCACGGCGAGGGTCCCAGCCCAATCCACGCTGGCGCCCCCTGGGTGGTACATGCTCTTCCTAGTCGACACCGCCGGGGTGCCGTCTGTGTCCAGCTGGGTCCACCTGCGCTGACAGACAGTGCCAGCCGCCGCGGCGGCGGTCAGACGTTGAAGCCGAGGGGCAGAATTCGACACTCTTGTGCCCTTGACCTGCACAAACGTCGAGAGGGACGTTCCCTCTTTGGTGTGCCGTGCGATCCCCGTGCGATTCGGAGGGAGCGAGCGCAGGTTAGCCATGAACGCTGTTGGCAGCGAGCGCCGAGCTGGCCGGTGACAGGGCCTCCGCCCCGGCAGTCCGCGACTGACACGTTGAAGGGAGACTCAATCTTCGGCCCGTCCATACCCGTTGGCCACGCTGGCTACTACCCCTTAGGAGGTGTCCAGCTGGCCGTCGCCGGGTCCCAGTTGCCGCTCACTGGTCCTTTCAGGACAGGGTTCAAGAGCGCGCAGGCCAAGGAGACGGCCTCATCGAAAGTTGGAGTCGGCCCGGGGGCATCGGCCGCCGACTGTGGGTAGCCGCGCCGCCACACGGCCTGGTCGGGGACCGCGAAAGCATCTGGGAGGGGGAGGTTTCGGTGCGCAGCGCCGGCCAGGACGGCGGCCCTGAGCGCGGGACCAGAGATCTGTTGCGTGGTGGCGATGAGGGCGATGTCCACCAGGTCCTTGATCCGGCTGCTGCCGGTCACCGTTTCGCCCCTGATGTGGGTGCCGAGGATCGCGGCGAACTTGTCAGCCACGTGATCGGGCAGCGGGAAAGCGCGATATGAAGGTCGGACGAGACCGTCGACATGCAGCGGCGTCAGCGGGGCAACGACGTCGGGCTCTCCACTCATCGCCGTCCCGACCACGACGTCGATGTGGAAGACCGCGAAGGTCTTGGCACCGAGCGTGGCCCGCACGTGGACTCGTGATCCCTTGGCCTCTTCCTGCAGCGCCACGATCCTGGTGACCTCGAACCCGAAGAAGTCACCGAGGTCACGGCCGAGGGCCGTGCGCAAGGCCGCCGTGGCATCTGAAACCGCCGCGGACTGCTCCGCGAAGTAAACATCAATGTCCTTGCTGTGCCTGGCCTGCTCGAGCCGGGCGAGCAACGCGCCGGCACCCTTGAGGACCCAGCTGTCGGCATCGGGCGCGGTGAACAACCTGGCCAGCGCGCGGTCGTAGGCGAACTGACGTTGCAGCTCATCCAGCGAGTACCGGGTATCGGCCTTCGCGATCGCCGCGAACCGGTCCCGCAGAGCAGTGCGGAACGCCGCAGCCGACCCATACGGGAAGACAGGGGGTCCGGCCCTTGGGCCGTCAGCGTCGGAAGGTCCCATCCTTACTCCTGCCTACCTGTGAGTACCGCGGCGAACTCGGTCGCCGACCCATATCCATAATCGATTCCATACCGTGCGGCCGCTCGGTCCAGCTCGTCGCGACCAAGCAGCCCATCGCGGATCCCATCCCGGACGATCTGCGCGACGGCAGACTCGTCCTCGTGGTCCGCAAGGAGGTCAGCCACGATCTTCTCGATCGTGCAGACCGGAAGCCCGCCCGACAGGCTCCAGTCACTGCGCGCAATCCGTGGCTGCACCCGAAGCCTCAGGTCGGTCCGTCGTAGCCGCACCCGGGTCGGAACGTAGAACTCGTGGACCCTCGGGATCAGGTCGCCCAGGCTCCGAACGTGTGCGGCGCTGCGATGGCTGACGACGGCGTCCACGTCGCGGACCCGTTCGTCCCACAGCCGACCCTTCCCGAGCTGCAGCCAGGCCGCGCGCACCGGGTCCTGGTCCGGATCGTCCGGCACGCCAGTGAGCCGGTACACCCGTGCCGCTCCAGATACGGGCTCGAACGTGCCATCTATTACCAGGCGATTCAGATCGACCCGAGACACTCCCAGACGCCTAGCCTGAGCAGCAGTCAGCATCCCCCACTGGTCGCTGACCACAGGGCTGAGACTGGCCATGGCAGAACCCCTTGACATGGATCGATCGTATCATTATTGATACGATCGATCCATCATGTCACCAGGAACCACCAGCACACACGCGGTCGTCCACGGACACGCCAGCGACGTTCCCTTGGCCATGTGACGGCGCAATACTTGTCCGCATGTCTCCACGGTCTACCGTCCACGAGCTCACCATCACCTTGTTGGGTGTTGAACCCCCTGTTGTCAAGTACCGGGTTTGATGGAGACTGGGATCTCCCGCGAAGCAGGGTGCTGAGCGGGTGTGGTGTCGTGGTGCTGGGCCTCGAACTCAACGGGCGGGACAAGGCCGATCTCGCCGTGAAGGCGGCGGTGATTGAACCAG
>DASVKO010000213.1:0-7493 GCA_036385355.1 Dermatophilaceae bacterium | reverse complement strand
CCGGTGCCCGAGCACTTCGACGTCCTGGCGGGGGACGCCAGATCCTGGGGCGGGCCGGGCGGCCTGGGGGTGCTGGTCGTCCGGGAGGGCACCCGGTGGCGCCGTCCCGGCCCGGTCAGTGAGGTGGAGCACGGTCGCACCAACGTCGAGCCGATGGTCGCGATGGCCCTGTCCGCGGCAGAGGCGTGGCGGCAGACCGAGGCAACCCGCGCAGAGCAGGCAGCCCGGTCGTCTGCCATCATCGCGCGCCTTCGCGGGGCCGCAGAGAACCTGCCTGATGTCGAGGTCGTGGGCGACGCGGACGACAGGCTTCCGCACGTTCTGACCTTCTCCCTGCTCTATGTCGATGGCGAAGCTCTCGTGATCGAGCTGGACCGCCGGGGCTTTGCCGTCGGGTCCGGCTCTGCGTGCACCTCGAGCACTCTGGAGCCCAGTCACGTCCTGGCCGCGATGGGGGTGCTCACCCACGGGAACGTTCGGGTCACGTTGCCGTTGCCTTCCATCGCCCCGACGCTAGAGGACGATGTCAGCCGGTTCATTGCCGACCTCCCCGTCGCGGTCGCGGCCGTCCGGGCCCAGCTCGGAGCCTCAGACCTGTGAGCCCGGCCTCAGAGCCCCGCCCGATCGAGGTGGACGCGCGCGGGCTGCGCTGCCCGCTGCCGGTGATCCGTCTGGCCCAGGCTGCCCGGGGCGCTCCGGCCGGCACCCGGATCGTCGTGCTGGCAACCGACCCGGCCGCTCGTCACGACATCCCGGCCTGGTGCCGGATGCGCAACTGTGAGTTGACCGAGTTGACCGAGTTGACCGAGGTGACCGAGATCACCGAGGCCCGGGACAGGGCTGAGGGCTCCGCCCCGTTCGGAACGGACGCGGCAGCCGGCGAAGCACCGTCCGCACCGTCCGCACCGTCCGCGGCGAACGCGGCAGGTGAAGGTGCCGAACCGGCATACCTTCGCTTCGTCGTGCGGGTCCGGCCTCAGTCGTCGAAAGCCGGCGGGAGCGGCATCGGGAGCGAGCGCTCGAGCCGGGCGAGATAGTCACTGCGGTCGATCTCGCTGACCCCCAGGCTCGCCAGATGCGGGGTGTCCCACTGGACGTCGATGATCCGGCGCGGATCCCCGTCGGCGAAGACCAGATCCGCCAGCCCCACCAGGGCGCACTTGGAGGCGTCGGTCGCGATATGAAACATCGACTCCCCCGCGAAAAGCCCTCCCAGAGCGAGCCCGTACAGGCCTCCGAGCAGCTCGCCACCGCGCCACGCCTCGACCGAGTGGGCCCAGCCCAGCTCGTGCAGACGCAGGTATGCCGCGGTGATCTCGGGAGTGATCCAGCTTCCCTCCCTGGCCGGGTCGGCACAGCCCGCCATGACTTCCGCGAACGCCGTGTCGACGCGGATGTCGAAATGGCGCAGCGACCTGCGCAGAGAACGGCTGATCCTGACCTGGCCGGGCAGCAGCACGCCACGCGGGTCCGGTGACCACCACCCCGTCGGCGGGTCGCCGTGGTCGCCCAGGCCCATCGGAAACAGGCCTGCGCGATAGGCCATCAGCAGGGTGCCGGGTTCGAGATCGGCGCCGACGCCGACCAGGTCGTCCTGCGACGTGGCCTGGTCCAGATCCAGCTGCCAGCGTGAGTGCGGGGGCTCGATCGGCATCCGGGTCAGGTCAGCCAGTCAGGGGCGCGGGCAGGTGAGGTGGGGCTCGATCTCGGAACAGGCCTGCGCGCCATAGGCCCGCGTGAACCGCTCCAGGAACCGGCCACGGCCCAGCTCGTACTCCTGGGTGCCCACCGTCTCCACGACATAGGTCGCCAGCATGGAGCCGACCTGCGCCGAACGTTCATGAGCCAGCCCCCACGCCAGACCGGTCAGGAAGCCTGCGCGAAACGCGTCACCCACGCCGGTCGGGTCTAACTTGCGCACCTCGTTGGCAATCGCGACCTCGATCGGGCGCTCCCCCCGGGTGGCTATCAGCACACCCTCCTTGCCCTTGGTGATGACTCGCGTCTGGACCCGATCGGCGATCTCGGCCCCGCTCCAGCCCGTCTTCTGCTCGGTCAGCGCCGCTTCGTACTCGTTGGTGAGCAGGAAGGTCGCCCCGTCGATCAGCTCACGGATCGACTCGCCATCCATGAAGGCCAGCTGCTGGGACGGATCGGCGGCGAACGGGATCTTGCGGGTCCGGCACTCCTCGGTGTGCCGCAGCATCGCCTCGGGGTCGTTGGAGCTGATGACCGCAAGGTCCAGCCCCCCGACCCGGGCGGCAACCGGACCCAGCTCGATCTCGCGGGCCTCGCTCATGGCACCGGCATAGAAAGTGGCGATCTGAGCCATGTTCTCGTCGGTCGTGCACACGAAGCGGGCGGTGTGCCGGGTCTCCGAGATGCGCACGGACTCGCAGTCGACCCCATGGCGCTCCAGCCAGGACCGGTAGTCGGAGAAGTCCTCGCCGGCCGATCCGACCAGGATCGGCTCCTGCCCCAGATTGGCCATCCCGAAAGCGATGTTGGCGGCAACACCCCCTCGATGGATGTCCAGGTTCTCGACCAGGAACGACAGGGCTATCTTGTCGAGCTGGTCAACGACCAGGGAGTCGGCGAACCGGCCCTTGTAGGTCATGAGGTGGTCAGTGGCAATGGATCCCGTCAGAGCGATACGCACCCGGGCAACTTACCCTGCGGCGGTCCCGATGACCTCAACCACCTCGGTCGTTGTTACCCGCCAGTGTTACCGCACGGTACCCATTTCCCCTTCCGGTCCAGCGAAATAGAGTGACGCCATGACCACTGCGATGTACTCCCCCGGACCCCGCGGCAGCCTGGACGACGGCAGTCTCGCCGAGCTGGTGCAAGACAGCCGGGAGGTCGAGGTGGACGTGGCGGGCCCCCGGCCACGGGTGGCCACCTCCTCGCGCCCCGTCGAGATCCCGGACGATGCGTCCACCCTGATCGAAGGGCTCGCCGCCTACGGCATGTGAGTCCGTATCCCGCACTCTGTGTACGGCGCGGGGGCAGGCCAACGGGTGACGGGACGGTCAACCGACTCCAGAGACGCTAGCGGTGACCGGGACGTCTACGGGTGCGAAGTTCGGGATCCGCGCCAAGACCGATGTGACAGTGAGCGGCAATGGCGGGTATTCCGACGTCATCCTTACCGGGTCCGGGCCAACGTGGAAGGGAACGTCCCGCCAGGGGACAGACCGATCAGAGCTGCACGTCAACACGAGGCAGCGGGCACGCGACTTCGTCCCCGTGAACGCGTGTGGCCGGCATACCCGCTCAAGGGGTATGCCGGCCACCACAGCACGGGTCAGCCGGGTCTGGCCTCTTCAGCCAGCTCCAGCAGAACTGTCGACTCAGCTGAAGGAGTCGCCGCAGGCACAGGAGCTGCCCGCGTTGGGGTTGTCGATGGTGAAGCCCTGCTTCTCGATGGTGTCGGCGAAGTCAATCGACGCCCCGTCGAGATAGGGGGCACTCATCCGGTCGATGACGACCCCGACCCCGTCGAAGTCCACGACCAGGTCACCGTCAAGGCTGCGTTCGTCGAAGTAGAGCTGGTAGACCAGGCCGGAGCAGCCACCGGGCTGCACCCCCACGCGCAGCCGAAGGTCGTCGCGACCCTCCTGCTCGAGCAGGCTCTTGACCTTGACTGCGGCAACATCGGTGAGCAGCACGCCGTGCGCCGGTTTCTCGACGGAGGCCTCTTCGGCAACGGCGTGCGCGAGACGGGCCTGGGTGTCGTCCTGAACACTCATCTGGGTGCGTCCTTCAAGTAGTCGTTGAATCTCAGTGTCGATAAAAACTCAGTGTCGTTAAAGCTCAGTGTTGTCAAAGCTCAGTACCGGTCATTGGTCATGCATGTCGCATCATTGCGGAGCGGCGGTGCATCAGTGCCAACCCCCGGGCGCCGGGATGTGTTCCCGACTCGTCAAGGGTACGTCAGAGGTGGCGGGGCGACCATGTCGTCGCAACTCGCGCGGCCCGGGCGCTGAGGGTCCCTGCGGGGTCGGCCAGCGCCGCTGCCAGCTGACCGGGGTTCTCCGCCACGGCGTAGGTGCCGCTGATCCCGAGCTCCATCGTCTCGCGACGGCCGACCAGCGCCTGCCCCGCGATGACGACAGTCGGTCTCGCACTCGTGAGAGCTGCCTGGGCCACTCCGGCCACGACCTTGCCGCGCAGACTCTGCCAGTCGAAGGTGCCCTCGCCGGTGACGACCAGGTCGGCGGCCTGCACCAGCGGCTCAAAGCCGACCGCCTCTAGCACCGCCTGCACTCCGCTCACCCGGTGCCCCCCGAGCAGGAGCAGACCGTAGCCCAGCCCGCCGGCAGCCCCGGCCCCCGGTTCCCGGTCGAGCCGCATCTCCTTGCCGGTGAGCAGGTCCCGGCCGGGAGGGACCACGGCGGTGACCACATCGGTGAACCGCCCCATCGCCGCCTCGAGCTCCTGGGCCATCTCGGGTGTGGCGCCCTTCTGCGGTGCGAACACCGCGCTCGCGCCGTGGAATCCGAGCAGGGGCGAGTCGACGTCGGTGGCGAGGACGATCTCGATCCCGCGAAGGCGCTCACGGGCCGTGAGGAGCCCGTGAAGGGCGTCGTCGTCCAGATCCCTGAGCCTGGCGCCTCCGCCGGCCAGCGCGTTCCGGTCCCCGGCTCCGAGCGCCGCGAGCATGCCTGCCCCGCCATCATTTGTTCCGCTGCCACCGAGCCCGACCACGACTCGTGACGCACCTTGCGCAACGGCTACCTCGATGAGCTCCCCCACGCCGTAGGTGCTCGTACCCATGGGGTTGCGCTCGCCGGCCGCGAGCAGGTGCAGGCCGCACGCCTGGGCTGACTCGAGGTATGCCGTCCGTATGCCGTCGACCTCAACCATGAGAACGGCGGCGGGAACCGGACGTCCGAGCGGGTCGACAACCGTGACCGCGACAGTCGTACCGCCCAGCGCCCAGGCCAGGACATCGAGGAATCCGGGTCCGCCGTCGGACAGCGGCATGAGCGTGAGGTGATCCTCTGGCGCGCTCCTGCGCCAGCCTTCCGCGATCGCCTCCGCGGCCTGCCCTGCGCTGAGAGTGCCGGTGAAACAGTCTGGAGCTATGAGGATGCGCACCCGGCCATGCTCTCAGGTCCGCTCCCCCGCCAAACCCGGGGACGCTACGCCACGGGGTCAGGGTCGACCTGGACGACCAGACACGGTCCTCCCCCGTAGATGCCTCCGTCGATCGCCAGCGCCCGGCCACCTGCGTAGGAGAGCGGGCCGGTGACCTCACCAGGCTCCCGACCGATGAGGGACGCGATGATGCTGTGGCCATGCACAATGCGTTGCCCGCCAAGCCGGTCGAGAAGCCCGGTGGCCACGCTCTCCCCATCGAAGCCAGCGAAGGCGTATCGGCTCGTCAGGCGGACCCAGCACTGCCACCACTGGTCGAGGTCGTCGCCGGCCAGCACCTCCCGCACGGCGTCGTTGATCTGGCCGGGCGTCTCGCCCCAGCGGAGATACTCGGTGGTGTCCGAATGCAACAACAGGTCGGAGCCGGCCAGGACGACCGAGTCGAGGCCGCACAGCCACCCGATGTGTTCGTCGGTGAGTCGCTGCTGGTCACGGAGCTGGCCACCGTTCGCCGCCCAGCTGCGGGCGAAGCTGCGCCGGGACAAGAGTCCGGACGACACGATCTGGTCACCGAAACGGCTCATCCCCAACGCGAGGATCTCGTGGTTTCCGATCATGGCATCAACCCGGCCACCCGTCGCTGCGGCCTCCAGCTGGAGGCGTCGAATCAGCTCGACGACCGCAATCCCATCCGGGCCACGGTCGAAGTAGTCGCCCAGAAACGTGAGACGGGCCTGACCCCCGCGCCAGACACGATCGGCGTCGAGCACCTTCGCGTGCCGCAACGCGTCGACCAGAGGCTCCACGTACCCGTGGACGTCGCTGACTACATAGTGCATATGCCAAACCTAGGGACTGTGCGCGTGAGTTGGAGCCAAACCTCGGGACCGTGCACGTCAAGTGGAGCCAAACCTAGGGACGTGCACGTCAAGTGGAGCCAAACCTAGGGACCGTGCGCGTCAGTTGGAGCCGACCCTGCCTCTTTGTCACGGGAACGACTCCGGGTTGCAGCGACTTCACGAAGAGGTCCCCGAAACGGCTCGTTGGTGACACAAGACGGATGCCGCCCAGCCTGCCGCGGGGACGGGCACGGGCGCACGATGTCCGCGCAGCGGCATACGATCTAAGGATGAGCATCACACTGGAACCGTTGGGCCACACTTCCTTGCCTCTGCTCGTCCTCGGCCAGGGCCGCGACCTCGCCACCGAACGAGGTGTCGAGTGTCCGGGTGAGCTGCCGGCTCCCTCAGACCCCGGACTCGTTGAACGCGCCCGTGACGCTAAGGCCGCCCTCGGGGACACTGTCTTCATCCTCGGCCACCATTACCAGCGCGACGAGGTCATCGAGTTCGCTGATGTCACGGGCGACAGCTTCAAGCTCGCCAAGGAGGCGGCTGCCCGGCCCGACGCGCCATACATCGTCTTCTGTGGCGTGCATTTCATGGCGGAGTCAGCGGACATCCTGACCGCCGACCACCAGCAGGTGGTCCTGCCCGACCTGGCTGCCGGGTGCTCCATGGCAGACATGGCAGGAATCGGCCAGGTTGAGGACGCGTGGGACGACCTGGCTGAGATGGGTGTCGCGGATGACCTGATCCCGGTGACCTACATGAACTCCTCGGCTGCCATCAAGGCGTTCACCGGTCGCCACGGAGGCACGGTCTGCACCTCCGGCAACGCCAGGACTGCTCTGCAGTGGGCCTTCGACCAGCGAGGCGGGGTCGAGGGAGAGGGCAAAGTGCTCTTCCTTCCCGACCAGCACCTGGGGCGAAACACCGCGGTGCGCGAGCTCGGGCTTTCGCTGGAGGACTGCGTTGTCTTCGACCCGCACAAGCCCTCCGGTGGGCTGACCCGCGAGGAGGTACGCGCGGCGCGCGTCATCCTGTGGCGCGGACACTGCTCGGTACACGGCCGGTTCTCGCTCGAGGCGATCGAGGCCGCCCGCGCCACGATCCCGGGCGTTCGGGTGATCGTCCACCCGGAGTGTCAGTACGAGGTCGTCCAGGCCGCGGATGCTGTGGGCTCGACCGAGAAGATCATCGAGACCATCGGCGGGGCACCGGACGGCACCTCATGGGCGGTCGGCACCGAGCTCAACCTCGTACGCAGGCTGGCCTCGATGTTCCCCAGGCAGAACATCGCCTTCCTGGAGAAGAAAGTCTGCTACTGCTCGACGATGAACCGCATCGACCTCCCGCACCTGGTGTGGGCGCTGGAGTCGCTCGTTGCCGGGCGGATCGTCAACCGGGTCTCCGTTGACCCGGACGTCGCGAAGTGGGCGAAGGTTGCGCTCGACCAGATGCTCGCGCTGCCCGGAGAGACCGCAAAGGACTGAGGACCCGCCACCTCGCGCGCCGACCAGCAGCCGCTCGCCACGCGAACCTCAGTCT
>DASVKO010000212.1:0-4761 GCA_036385355.1 Dermatophilaceae bacterium | reverse complement strand
GCGCACCGAGACGGAATGGACCGAGACGGTGGACATGGGCTGGAACGTCCTGCGTCCCGAGGTCGATGACCTGGCCGACGTGGTCATGCGCCCGAGACCGGCGCCGTCCACCGCCACGCCCTATGGCAACGGACAGGCCGCTGAGATGACCGTCAGCACGCTGGAGAAGCACCTGAGCTGACGATGCGTGCCGGCACTTCCGGCGGCGCACCCGGGCTGTCCGGCGGCACCAGCACGGCTGCTCTGAACCAAGAACTGAGAACTGAGAACTGAGAACTGAGAACACGGCGGGCGGGCCAGCCGAGGTGATACCTCGGCTGGCCCGCCCGGTGCTGTTGCGCCCCCTCAGAGGTCGATCGTCCTGCCCGTCCGTGCGGACTCGATGACGGCCTCGGCGACAGCCACGGTGGCCATCCCCTGCTCAAGGGTGACGATGTCGCACTCCTTGCCCAGCACCGCGTCACGGAACTGCTCGTGCTCGACCCCCAGCGGTTCCGGCTTGGCTATGGCGAAGCGCACCACGTCGCCCTCCGAGACGCCACGGAACTGGGCGATGTCGTCCCAGGTCGTCTGGACCAGGCCGTTGGCATAGAACGTCAGGTCCGCGGTCAGCGTGTTGGCCACGAACGTGCCACGCTCGCCGGTGATGACGGTCACCCGCTCCTTCAGGGGCGAGAGCCAGTTGACCAGGTGGTTGGTCACGGTGCCGTCGGCGAGCAGCCCGGTGACGGCGACGAGGTCCTCGAACTCACGACCGCTCTTGGTGGCGGTACGCGCGCCCACCGAGGTGAACGGCTGCTGGGTCACCCAGGCAGTGAGGTCGATGTCATGAGTGGCCAGGTCCTTGACGACGCCAACATCGGCGATCCGGGCAGGGAAGGGTCCCTGACGCCGGGTGGTGACCTGGTAGACGGAGCCCAGCTCACCGGCCTCGAGGCGGGCCCGTGCGGACTGCAGCGCCGGGTTGTAGCGCTCGATGTGGCCGACCGCCCCGACCAGGCCCCTGGCGGCGAACGCATCGGCGAGCTTGCGAGCCGACGGCGTGTCCTGGGCCAGCGGCTTCTCGATCATCGCGTGAACCCCGGCCTCGGCCAGAGCCAGTCCGATCGGCTCGTGGTAGATCGTCGGCACGGCCACCATGCAGTAGTCGACGCCCACCGCGATGAGCTCCTCGACGCTGTTCAGCACCGGACGCCCGCCGGCGACGCCATGCTGGTCACCGCCGGGGTCGGCGACGGCAACGAGGTCGACGCCTTGGAGCCCGGCCAGGACGCGAGCGTGGTGGCGGCCCATCATGCCCAGCCCGATCAGTCCTGCGCGCAGGTTCGCCATCTCAGGCACCTGCCCTGGCGAGGGTGTTGACCGCGGTCACGATGCGCTCGAGGTCACCCTGTGACAGAGACGGGTGCACCGGAAGCGACAGGCACTCCTTCGCCGCACGCTCGGTCTCGGGCACCTCGACGTCGGCCTGGAACGGCTTCAGGCGGTGGTTGGGAACCGGGTAGAACATCCCGGAGCCGACGTTGTACTCCGCCTTCAGCGCCGCGGCCAGGCCGTCCCGGTCCTGCGGGACACGGACGGTGTACTGGTGGTAGACGTGGACGGCGCCCTCGGCCACCGGAGGCGTGGTGACGCCCTCGAGGTTGGCCGACAGGAAGGCTGCGTTCTCCTGGCGCGCCTTGGTCCAGGCACCGACCTTGGTGAGCTGGACCCGGCCGATCGACGCGTGGATGTCGGTCATCCGGGCGTTGAAGCCGACGACCTCGTTCTCGTACTGGCGCATCATGCCCTGGTTGCGGTAGAGCCGCATCAGGCGCTCGATCTCGTCAGTGGCCACCGAGACCATGCCGCCCTCGCCGGAGGTCATGTTCTTGGTCGGATAGAGGGAGAACATCCCGAACGAGCCGAACGAGCCGACGGGGGTGCCTCCCAGCGAGGCGCCGTGCGCCTGGGCCGCATCCTCGAACACCTGGAGGCCATGCCTGTCGGCAACAGCCATCAGGGCGGGCATGTCGGCCGGGTGACCGTAGAGGTGGACCGGCATGATGCCGACCGTCTTGTCGGTCACGGCGGCTTCGACTGCCGCGGCGCTGAGGCAGAAGCTGTCCTCGTCGATGTCGGCGAAGACCGGGGTGGCGCCGGTCAACGCGACGGAGTTGGCGGTGGCGGCGAAGGTGAACGACGGGACGATGACCTCGTCACCGGCCTTGATACCGCTGGACAGCAGACCCAGGTGCAGGCCCGAGGTGCCGGAGTTGACCGCGACGCAGGCGCGGCCGAGGCCGAAGTGCTCCGAGAACTCCGTCTCGAACGCCGCGACCTCGGGGCCCTGGGCGAGCATGCCGCTGCGCAGGACCCGGTCGACGGCCGCTCGCTCCTCGTCACCGATCAGCGGCTTTGCCGGAGAGATGAATTCGGTCATGACTGGGGTGCCTCCATCAGGCGTTCATTGGTCTCGACATACAGTTCGCCGGTCTGCGGGCACTTCCATGTGCCCTCGCCCTCCGGCTCGAGGGGGACGCCAGCGCGCCCGACCCATCGTATCCGCCGGGCGGGCACGCCAGCGACAAGAGCAAAGTCGGGCACGTCCTTGGTCACCACGGATCCGGCGGCCACGAGCGCCCAGCGTCCGATCGTGACCGGGGCCACGCACACCGACCGGGCGCCGATCGACGCCCCCCGCCGTACGGTGACGCCGACCGCCTCCCAGTCGTCGCCACGCTTGAGCGTGCCGTCCGGGTCGATCGAGCGCGGGTAGTGGTCGTTGGTGAACACCACGGCCGGACCGACGAAGACGCCGTCCTCCAGCACCGCCGGCTCATAGACCAGCGCGTAGTTCTGCAGCTTGCAGTTGTCACCCATCTGCACGCCGGTCCCGACATACGCGCCACGTCCGATGATGCAGTTCTCCCCCAGCACCGCGCCCTCCCGCACCTGCGCGAGGTGCCACACCGACGAGCCTTCGCCGATGGTGGCCACCGGTGAGACGTCGGCGCTGTCCTGAATCTGTATGCCCATCGTCACCTTCACTGTTCGCGCGCCAGGCGCGCTGGGACCCGTCACGGGTGGCGCCGGGAGGCGCCGACTCACGATAGAACGATCAGGAAGGGATGAGAAACCGCTACGCGGTAGGCGCGAGCAGGAAATCGTCAAGAACGGCGGCCGAACGCCTGCCGTCATGCACGTCCTGGACGAACGCCGGCCCGAGCAGCGCCTGATCCTGCCAGGCGGAGCGGTCAGCCAACAGCGCCTCGATGACCTGCTCGAGGGTTGCCGGGGTGCCCTCAACGATGGGCAGGGACCAGCCCGTGTCCTGCTGGACGCGATGACGTACCTCCGGACGCACGTGGCCGATGACGACCCGCCCGGCGGCCAGCGCCTCGACGGCGGCGACCCCATAGCTCCCGATCGCGAACTGGTCCAGCATGATGTCCGCCTTGGCGAGCACCGCGGGCATGTCCTGGTTGGGCACGTGACGCAGCGGCCGGTAGCGGATTCGGCCAGCCCGGACCAGCCTCTCCAGAACCGGCTCGATCGCCTCCGTCCCCTTCATGTGGGCGCTCGAGGGCACGTGCACGACCAGCGGCGGCAGCCCGGGCCCCCGGCCGGTCACGGCCTCCCAGGGGGAGACGAACCACCGCTCCGGGTCGACGACCACCGGTAGCCACCTGGCGCTGGGGACGTCCTCGAGCAGATCCGGGGTCGAGGCGAAGGCCCATCTGCGGGAGTCGATGAGCGGGGCGATCCGATCGGCATACTTCTGCCGCCTCCTGGTGTCCGCGGAGTCCGGGTCGGCAAACGGCGAGCCGGGCTCGCGCCGGCGGTGCGAGAGCGGACGGCGCACATCCGAGCCGTGCGCGACCATGGCGACCGAGACCCCCATCTCCTCCAGGATCGGGACCTCCGCCGCGCAGTCAAGGCCGTGCCGCAGCCCGGTGATGGGCCGCCCTGCTTCTATGATGACGTGGGTGAAGCCGCCAACCCACTGTTCATGGCGTTGTGACCACGCGTCGTCAGCGAAGGTGACCGGGTCCACGGAATAGTCGGTGCCGGTGGTGAATCCGGCGGTGTTGGCGACCGCGAAGGAACAGGCCGACACATGGTGCAACCTCCTGGCCGCCGCCGCCCAGGCACTGGCCTGCCCGGCGAAGTTGGCCGGACCGACCAGGAGCCGGATATCCCCCTCGACTTGCGGAGCAGCACGATCTGACATAGTTCCGAAGCATAACGACAAAGTGGATCCGCACTCCTGGACGGATCCCATAGGAAGGATCATCGATGCAGTCAGCGGGTGGGACACCACACGTTCTCTATGTGGCCTGGGGTTTCCCTCCATGCCGCGGCGGCGGCGTCTACCGCGCGCTGGCCACGGCCAACGGCTTCGCCCAGCAGGGCTTTCGGGTGACGGTCCTGACTGCTGACCGCGAGGCGTTCACCCGGTTCACCGGGGTCGACGTCTCCCTGGAAGCGCTGGTCGACCCTCGCATCGAGATCGTCCGCGTCCCGTTCGAGTGGCCCACCCTGGAGACTGACGTCCGGCGCTGGAGCGCTCTGCGCGCACTCGCACCCAGGGTATGGCGGAAGGTCCGCGTCCGCCTGGACAAGATCCCCTTCCCCGAGGTCGGCTACGGTCCATGGCGCAAGCCGCTGGAGACCGCCGCGCTGCGGATCCACCAGGAAGACCCGGTGGACCTCGTGGTGGCCTCAGCCAACCCCAACGTTGACTTCACGGTGGCGGACCGGTTGCACCGGGACCACAAC
>DASVKO010000211.1:0-2129 GCA_036385355.1 Dermatophilaceae bacterium | reverse complement strand
GCCGGAGTTGAAGGTTCTGGGCACGGGCATCCGCCGACGAGGCCGACACCTCCGGTCGCCCAGCGACAAAGAGTGATCTATCAGGACCGACCGAACGAAGGAGAGCGTGACCATGCGGGTCGACTATCGAGTGCAGTTCCCCAATGGTGTTGCCGCGCTGGTGAAGTTGGAGGAGTCGCTACGCGATAGCCCTCTCGAGCCGGCGCTGCTGGAGCTCGTCAGGGTCCGTGCGTCGCAGATGAATGGCTGTGCGTATTGCCTGGCGATGCACACTCGTGACGCCAGGGCTCGCGGTGAGGATCAGGTGCGGCTGGACACCGTCGCGGCCTGGCGCGAGACCCCGTTCTTCACCGCGCGCGAGCGGGCCGCCTTGTCCTGGTGCGAGTCCCTGACCGACTTGGCGCACGCTGGGGCATCGGCCGAGGAATATGCCAGGGTCGAGGCCGTCTTTTCGCCGGGGGAGGTGGCGGCCCTTACCTTCGCGGTGGTAGCGATTAACAGCTGGAACCGCCTCGCAGTTGGCCTCGGTGCCGAGGTCACGAGCTTGGACGGCATCGAGGCACCCTTGACGGCTGCGGATGCGTGGACCAGCGTTGGTGCAAAGGGAGATCAGTGATGGCTGAGCCCATGTACCCGGCGGCGACACCCGAGATCGCCGCTCGACGCAGGCAACTCGCTCCGGAGATCAACGAAGCCTTCGAGAGCTTCAGCCACGCGGTCTTCGCCGAGGGGGCACTGCCGGAGAAGACCAAGCAGCTGATCGCTGTGGCGGTGGCGCACGTGACGCAGTGCCCCTATTGCATCACCGGACACACCAAGCTCGCTCGCCGCAAAGGGGCAAGCCCCGAGGAGATCATGGAGGCGATCTGGGTCGCTTCCGAGATGCGTGCCGGAGGCGCGTACGCCCATTCCACATTGGCCCTGCACGCCATGGGCGAAGTTGCACCGCGACCGACATGACCAGGAACAGCTTCGGCACCCGCGACAGGCTCACCGTCGGCGACACCACGTACGGGATCCACCGGCTTGACCGGATCGACGGCTCGAGTCGGCTTCCCTACAGCCTCAAGGTGCTGCTGGAGAACCTGGCACGTAATGAGGACGGCCTACGGGTGACCGCGGAGCAGGTCGGCGCGCTCGCGTCGTGGGATCCGGGCGCCGCCCGCGGCAGCGAGATCCAGTTCACCCCGGCCCGGGTGCTGCTGCAGGACTTCACCGGGGTTCCGTGCGTGGTCGACCTGGTGGCGATGCGAGATGCGATGGCGGAGCTGGGCGGCGACCCGGCGAAGATCAACCCGCTTATCCCGGCCGAGCTGGTCATCGATCACTCGGTCATCGCTGACGTGTTCGCCCGGCCGGACGCGTTCCGGGTCAACGCCGACCTGGAGTTCAAGCGTAACCAGGAGCGCTACCAGCTGCTTCGTTGGGCTCAGCAGGCCTTCGACGACTTCCTGGTGGTGCCGCCGGATACGGGCATCTGCCACCAGGTCAATCTGGAGTACCTCTCGCGGGTGGTGTTCACCCGGGAGGGCGCGGGCGGGTTGCAGGCGTACCCGGATACCCTGGTAGGTACCGACTCGCACACTCCCATGGTCAACGGGCTCGGCGTGCTGGGCTGGGGGGTCGGTGGTATCGAGGCCGAGGCGGCGATGCTCGGCCAGCCGATGAGCATGCTCATCCCCCAGGTGCTCGGTATCAAGCTCACCGGCGAGTTCCGGGAAGGGACCACCGCGACCGATCTGGTGCTCACCATCGCCGAGCTTCTGCGCCGCACCGGGGTGGTCGGCAAGTTCGTCGAGTTCTACGGTCCGGCTGTGGCACGCATCCCGCTGGCGAACCGGGCGACGCTGGGCAACATGAGCCCGGAGTACGGCTCCACCTGTGCGATCTTCCCGGTGGATGACGAGACACTGGCCTACCTACGTCTGACCGGGCGCAGCGAGCATCAGATCCGGCTGGTCGAGGCTTACGCCAAGGAGCAGGGCCTGTGGCACGACCCCGACCACGAGCCGACCTACTCCCAGAGCATCGAGTTCGACCTGGCTAGCGTGGAGCCGTCGATCGCCGGGCCGAAACGGCCACAGGACCGGATTCCGCTGGCCTCCGCCGCCCGTACGATCGCGCGTCTG
>DASVKO010000210.1:0-14383 GCA_036385355.1 Dermatophilaceae bacterium | reverse complement strand
CCCGACCAGGCCAGGTCCGAGGGCGCGCCGGCGACCCCACGCTGGTCGACCATCACCGCGGCAACCACGGGAACATCGGCCCGGACCTGCACGGCATACGCGCCGGGTGGCAGGGAGCCGAGCTTGATGTCCCTGGTGCTGCCACCCCGCACCCGCGTCACCGCGTCGACAGGCAGGGCTCTCGGCCCGTCCGGGGTCAGCACCCGCGACTGGACAACCGCCTCGGCGTCGCCCGGCACGGCAACCCGCAGGGTCGCCCGACCGTCGATCGGGACGCCCGCGACGACCTGCTCGCGTGCTGGTGCCGTCACCGGAACGGCATCGTCGCCACCACGCGGGACAACCCCGTCGAGCCAGCTCTCGCTCAGCACCGCGGCGACCTTGCCGCCCCGGGCAGTGACCTGAACGACCGGCGATCGTTCGGACCCGGCGATCGCATCAAGCAGGATCACCGTGCGAGCACGGCCTGCGACGACCAGTCCCTGGCCGTTCGGCGACTGGATCGGACCCGCGACACCCAGGACGCGCAGATCAACAGTCACCGGGTTCGGTCCCGGATTGGCCAGGACCAGGTGCTCCAGCCGTCCCGGCTCGGCGCCTCCGGCGATCAGCCACGACGAGTCGGTCGCCGGCCTGCAGGCCGAGGTGACCAGGCCGCGAGCGTTACCCGTGGCGGTCAGGGACCATTGGGTGGCAACGGCTCCCGGTGCCATCGCGCCGGTTCCGGTGACCAACGCGGACTGAGCCGTGGAGAGCTGGCCCGAGGCGACCTGACCGCGGACGATGGCTGGCGAGTCCCACCTCCCACCCGCCGGAAGCCCGCTGATCGCGAGCGAGCCTTCACTGTTTCCGGTGGCAAAGCCTCTGGGCAACGACGCCACCGGGGCGACCGCGGCGGCCACCGAGACGGTCTGTCTCGACGAGTCAGGCAGGCCCTCGACTCCCAGCGCCTCGGGGCCGGGGCAGATCAACCGGGTCTGGGTGACCGGGTCGGCGACAGCCCGCGCTGCCGGGCCAGGACCCTCCGCGTGCGCCAGGTCGATGGGGGCAGCCACGTGGCTGGCACCAAGGATCAACCCGGCGGCGAAAGCGACCAGCCCGGCGGCCCGTGCCGGGGCCAGCAACCTCGGCAGGCCTCTCATGGCGTCCTGCCCGAGCGGGCAGAGCCGAACGGGGCTGCCAGGAACAGCACGACCAGCAGGAGCCCCAGCTGCCCCCAGCGCCACCACGGCTGGACAGGCGGGAGGGTGATGCTCAGCCGACCGGTGCCGGGTGGGACCGGGTAGGTCGGTTGCGCAGTGCCCGGGATCGCCGCCAGCTGCCGTCCCGCGAACGTGACCCGTGCATGCTCCGCCCAGGGACGGGGCTCGGCCACCACGAGTCGACGCCCGGCTGCGGGTGAGCCCCCCGTGGTCAGGCCGACATCGGTTCGACCGTGGTCTCCGGTGACGTCGATCGACGCCAGCGACGCACCCTCGGCGTCGACGAGCCTCAACCGTGATGACGCAACTACGTTGGCGCGCGGCAGAACCCGCCACAGGATCAGACCCCGGTTGTTGCTGAGCCTGGTCATCCCCGCGGTGGCGTCCAGCTGCGTGACCAGCGGCTCGGTGGAGGCGCCGCGGAACGCCACGAACCCGACCCCGAGATCGGCGAGCTCGTGATGGGCCGCGTTGGCCGAAGTCAGCTCGGTACCACCCACCGCGCTCTTGACCGCAGCGGCCAGCAGCGGGTCCGGCCCGATCTCGGCACCAGGGAGGTCTCGGACGACCTGGCCGGGCTCAGCGCCCAGCAGACGGTAGCCGATGGCGTCCCTGCCCCTGGTTAGCTCAAGGAGTCGGTTGCCCCACGGCCCGCGCGCCTGATCTGCAGCAACAGCAGGCATGTCGGGGCGCCGTACGGTCAACGCATGGCCGACCCCGGCCCACCCTGCCATCGCCACGCTCGCGACGACTCCCAGGACTGCTGCCGAGGCAACCGAGGTCACCAGGATCCTGCGCCACCCGAAACGGGAGGGTGACAGCCATCCCACCCCCCGGGCAAACCCGCGAAGCGCGGCCGCGATCAGGGCCAGGGCTGCCAGGTCGAGCCCGGTACCCGGCCACCCGGTGATCACAGCGCCCGCACCAGCCATATCCTGAGGAACCCGACCGATGATGACGTGCGGTGAGGCCACACCCAGGGCCAGGCCGGTCGCGGCGATGACCGCGAGCACCGTCATTGTCCTGGCGTCGGCGTCGCGCCGTGGCTTGAGGGACAGGGCGATGAGGCCAGCCAGAACGATCGGCACCGACAGCAGTACCGGGTACGAGCCGGGACCACCGGGGTGCAACAGCCCGAGCTGCCATGGCGCAGCGGCCGCACCCCGCCACTGCGTCAGGCCAGGCCCGGCCAGCAGCAGCAACGGGTTGTCGACCAGCTGTCTGACCCACGGGCCCAGCAACCCGACGGGAACAAGCAGAAGCACCATCGCCCACAGCCTGGTGCGGCCATGACCGAGGATGAGCAGAACGAGCGCGGCAAGGGCACCGAGCGCGCCGAGCGCCGGGTTGGCAGCACCGGTCACCGCGAGCGCGAGTGCTGCACCGAAGATCACCGAGCCACCGGCGGCACGCCGTGCGGCACACACGAACCCGGCCGCGACCAGGGGCAGCAGGATGTGCGCCAGGACGGCGCCGAGACGTCCGCCGGCAACAGCTGTGGTGAGGGTCGCCAGGGACGCCCAGGCGAGCCCTGCCCACGCCCTCGGCCAGGGGGCCCTGGTCACAACCCGCGCCCCGAGGTATGCCGTCCAGGCGGAGAGCGGGATGGCCGCCGCCAGAAGCCAGGCGATCGCCACGCCGACCGAGGAGGTCGAGGCGTCGATGAGCGGGAGATGCTCGAGAACCCAGGCCCCGGCGGCCACGAGCGGCAGGTAGGGCGCAGACTCGAGCGCGTTTCCCAGCCCTTCACCGTGCCATCCATCCAGCCATCCGTGCCAGAGCTCCGAGGCTGTGCTCGACACCGGCAGCAGCTCACCACCGGCGAGGCCCGGGCCGCCCGGGTTCAAGGCCCCCGACAGCGAGCGCCAGGTCACGGCCGCGAGCAGCGCGCCGGCCACGACCACCAGGAAGCCGGGATGGCTCAGAACCCGCCGCCCGGCCCCGCCCGGCTGCCGCTCGAACGGCTCGACCTCATCGGAGGAAGGACCGCTCTCCAGGGACTGCACGCTGCCGGAAACAGCATCCACCTGCCTGGCGGGCCCCAGAGCCGCCCCGTCATGAATCGTGTCGAGGGTGTGGCCGAAACCAGCCCTGCGCGAGACGAACAGACCCCGCAGATCGCGGCGGCGGACCCGGCGGATGCCCCGCGAGCGCCAGCGCGCACCCAGCGGACGCCAGGGGGTCAGCACAGAACCGAGGTCGCCGAGCTCGACCCAGGCCGCTCGGGGACGCTTGGCCAGCAGGAGAACGGAAGCCGAGCCGAGACTGACCAGGGCGATCCAGATCGCCAGGAAGGGCGCGGCAAACAGGGAGCATCTGGCCAGGGCAACCTGACGGCCATGCCGTCGGTCACGGCGTCGGGCGACCCCTGCCGAGAGGTCAGGAGAGCGTTTGCCGTTGGTCGACGCCGCCGCCTCACGCATACGGGCCCTGGGCGCGACGACCACCCGGTGACCGGCCAGCTGCGCCCGCCAGCAGAGGTCAAGGTCATCACGAAACTGCCCGAACGCGCGGTCGAAGCCGCCGAGCAGGTCGAAGACGTCGCGGCGGATGAGCATTCCAGAGGTGCTGACGCCCAGCACGTCGTGGCGTTCGTCGTGTTGCCCCTGATCGGGCTCACCGGACGCGGGTCCGCCCACCCGACGGCCGGAGCGGGTGATCACCCAGCCCACCTCGAGCAGCCGGGACGGGTCGTCCCAGCTGATGAGCTTGGGGCCGGCGACGCCCACGGACGGCGACCGGCCGGCCGCGTCGAGCAACTGGGCCAGGGCCTGCGGGTCGGCGGCGCTGTCGTCGTGCAACAGCCACAACCACTGCGTGCTCTCGTCCGTCCCGGGCGACGCCGGCCAGGCCGTCATCTGCCCGACAGCCAAGCCCACGGCCTCACCAAATGAGCTCTGGCCGGGCGCCGAGACCGCCTCGACACCGTCGATGACCTGACGGATCCGGGCATGCCTGCTGGCGATCCGGAGGCTGTCGTCAGCGGAGCCGGTGTCGACGATGACCAACCGGTCCAACCGGCGAGTCTGGAGCGCGAGCGCATCCAGGCACTCCTGCAGCCACACCGCGCCGTTGTGGACGACCAGAATGCCAGTCACCACAACTGGTCGCACAGCCGCACGCGCGATCCCCCTCGCGCGAAGCGGTGGAAGTGCCGTGCTCTCGGCGCCCGACGGAGCAGACGTCACCGGATCAGGGACAGTCCGGCGGAGCCGCCTGGAGGACTAGACGACATCTTTCTTGAACTTGCGACGTTCTCGTTCGGAAAGCCCACCCCAGATACCGAAACGTTCGTCGTGCTGGAGCGCGTATTCCAGGCACTCACTCCGCACCTCGCAGCCCACGCAGACCTTCTTGGCATCGCGGGTGGAGCCGCCCTTCTCAGGGAAGAACGCCTCCGGATCGGTTTGAGCGCACAAGGCGCGTTCCTGCCAGGACAACTCATCCTCGATGGTGTCGATCAGCTCGACGTTCATGATCAGTTGAAGTTCGTGCATGGCCCCTCCTCGACCCGAGCAAATAGCAAAGCTTTGACACGATGACGGGTGATGACGTGTGTGCTGACCTACCGGTGTACCGGTTGAATGACAACAATGAAATTACACGCGTGTCGTCACGGGAAGTCAAGCCATTCTCTGATAATCGGACCGGTGCATACTCGCTGATATCCCACAAAAACGCCACAGCATCCCTCCAGCGTCAACGGCCAGTCCGTGGACAGGTCCGGATCCCTCGCCAGGTACACCGCCTGACAGACTGCGGATATGCGCATCACCGCCCTGGCCGGCGGAGTGGGCGGAGCACGCTTCCTGCGTGGTCTGCGAGCCCACTTCGACCGCACACCTGCCCTGTCCGACGCCACCATCACCGTGATCGGGAACACAGGTGACGACATCAACCTGTTCGGGCTGCGAGTCTGTCCCGATCTCGACACCGTCATGTACACCCTCGGCGGCGGCGTCCACGAGGAACAGGGCTGGGGGCGCGCGCAGGAGAGCCACGCCGTCCAGGGTGAGCTCGCGGCCTACGGCGCCCAGCCGCAGTGGTTCGGCCTTGGGGACCGCGACTTCGGCACCCACATCGCACGGAGCCAGTGGCTGGGCCAGGGGCTCACGCTCTCGGAGGTGACCGCGCGGCTGTGCGCCCGCTGGGGTCTGGCGGATCAGGGTGTGCGGCTGCTGCCGATGACCGACTCCCCCGTCGAGACCCACGTGATCATCGACGGAGAGGCGGATGCCCCGGCCAGAGCCGTCCACTTCCAGGAGTGGTGGGTCCGCATGCAGGCCGCGGTCCCGGCCCAGAAGTTCGTCGCCGTCGGCATGGACCGCGCCATAGCCGCACCGGGCGTGCTCGACGCCATCCGGGAGGCGGACATCATCCTGCTGCCGCCCAGCAATCCGGTCGTATCCATCGGCATCATCCTGGGGGTGCCGGGAGTGCGTGACGCGTTGCGTGGCAGTGCTGCTCCCGTCGTGGGGGTGTCCCCGCTGATCGGCGGCGCCCCGGTCCGCGGCCATGCCGACGCGTGCCTGGCTGCGCTGGGGCTCGAGTCCACGACACAGGCGGTGGCCGGTCTGTATGCCGACTTCCTGGACGGCTGGCTGGTCGATGACGCGGACGCGCCGGTCCTCGGGTTCGACCGCAGGCTCGAGGTCCAGACCCGCCCCCTGTGGATGCGCGACCTCGACACCGCCGCTGACATCGCCGGCGCGGCACTCGACCTGGCCCTGAAGCTTCGCCGGACCCGGCCTTGACGGCACCTCCCGCTGGCGGGGCGTTGCCGGCAAGTCCCGTGCCGGTGACGCTCACCCCGCTGCTTGGCTTCCCCGAAGTACGCGTGGGTGACGATCTCGCCCACCTGATGGTCGGGGCCTTGCAGGACAACGGGATCCAGCTCGTCGACGGTGACATTCTGGTCCTTTCCAGCAAGGTCGTCTCCAAGGCGATGGGTCTGCGGGCACCCTCTGGCGAACAGGCTGACGTGGTCCTGTCGCAGACCGTGCGGATCGTGGTCGAGCGGATGACACCGTCAGGGGTCACCCGCATCGTGGAGTCCGCAGCCGGGCCGGTGATGACTGCCGCCGGCGTCGACGCTTCCAACACCGCTGACGAGGCGACTGTGCTGCTCCTGCCCGACGACCCCGATGCCGTCGCCGCACAGATCCGGGCCGGCGTGCAAGCCGGCTGGGCAGAGCTGACAGGCACCCACCCGTCGGCCGGAGTCATCCTCAGCGACACCGCGGGCCGGCCCTGGCGCAACGGTCAGACCGACTTTGCGCTGGGGGCTGCGGGCGTCCGGGTCGTCGACGACCTGCGCGGGTCGACCGACACCGATGGGCGGATCCTCTCGGTCACCGAGCGGTGCGTCGCCGATGAGATCGCCGCCGCCGCAGACCTGGTCAAGGGCAAGGCAACCGGTATCCCGGCAGCCCACCTCCGCGGGCTCGGCCAGTATGTCCTCGCCGGCGAACCCGATGCCGGACCGGATGACGACTCCGGCGGCACATCCGACAGGGCGAGGGATCTCGTCCGCACCGGGCCTCAGGACTGGTTCGGCTACGGCATGGCCGAGGCCGTCCGGGCGGCGCTTGGTGTCGAGCCCGGCTCCCCGACGGCGTCGGAGGTCGGCATCGCCTTCATCTTCTCCGAAGACGTTGCCATCAGGGCGAGGCGGGCCCTGCGCGTCGCCCTGCTCACCTGCCCCGGAGCGGTCGGCGAGGTCGAGGGCGACACCCTCGCGCTCGAGGCGCCCGACGACTTCACGCTCGGCGTCGCAGCCACCCGGGCGGAGGTGGCGCTGCACGGCGAGGGACTGACCACAACCCTCACCCGCTCGCCGGCCAGGGCCCCCACATCGCCCGTCGCCACGGATGGTCTCTTGACAGTTCCACCCAGAGTCCTTATCGTTTTTCATTAACAATGATAAACGATAAGACTATTGGCGATCCGGCCGCCCTCACAGATGCGGGGAGAACCATGGGTACCAGCACATCCAGAACAACGACCAGGGGTTGGCGCACCTTCGTCACGAGGGACCGGCTCGCGTTCGACCGCGCTGACTACCTCGGCGCCAAGATCATTCCGGGATACTCCGCTCCACCCGGGCCGGAGAACCCTTCACGCGGCGAAACGTGATGCGTCTCAGTGCGATTGCCCTCACAGTCGGCATCGGCGGGCTGCTGGCTCAGTACGCGCAGGGCTTCGCCAACAGCGCCATCTACACGACCGGCCGACTCCCCGACCGAGCCGGCCTGAGCTTTGAGATGACGCTCACGCCGCTGCCACTGATGGTCATGCTGATGGTCATGCTGATGGTCGCCCTCATCGCCGAGGCGTTCCGCCGGGGCGTCGCGCTGCGCGACGACGTGGAGGGTCTGGTCTAGGTGCCCGTCCACGAACCGCATCGCGTCATCTGTCACCTGGGTGACCTTCTCGAGGAGCGCGAGATGACGCTGACCGCCCTCGCCGATGCCGTGGGCGTCTCGCTGGTCAACCTCAGCATCATGAAGAACAACCGGGCCAAGGCCATCCGGTACAGCACGCTCACCGCCATCTGTCATGCGCTCGACTGCCAGCCCGGAGAGCTGCTCAGCCTCGCGGCGGACGACGCCTGAACGATGATGGTTTCGCCACCCGCACGCTCCCAAGGTTTGCAGCGAACCACCCGCACGCTCCCTAGGTTTGCGGGAAACCACCCGCACGCTTCCTAGGTCTGCGGGGGGTACTCAGCGGAAGTGGTGGGGGAGGTGGGTTCGGGCGGGCAGGCGGGGACCGTGTCGCGGACGGCTCACGCCGGCCAGCTTGAGAAGTCCCTGGACCCGATAGCGATGTCCCGCATAGGGTTCGAGCAGCTCAGCGAGTCCGTCGTCGTCGACCTCGCAGCCGGTCAGCGCCCACCCGATGTCCTTGGCCACGTGATAGTCCCCGAAGCTGACCGCGTCGGGATCACCGAGCGCCGTGTGCCGCACCTCGGCAGCGGTCCAGACCCCGATCCCCGGTATGGCGCGCAGTCGCCGCTCTGCCTGGTCGCGCGTGAGGCCCACGCACTGCTCCAGCCGGCCCGCGGCGCCGGCCGCCCGGACGACCGCAGCTGATCGCACGCCGTCGACCCCGGCTCGCAGCCACTCCCACGACGGGATCCGGGCCCACCCGCCGGCACTGGGCGCGACCCGCAACCCACGCTCAGCACCCGGGCCGGGCGCCCGTTCGCCATACCGGTGGACCAGGGTGCGATACGACCCGGAGGCCTCCTGGCCGGTGACCTTCTGCCCGATGATCGCGGGGACCAGGGTCTCCAGAACCAGACCGGTCCGGGGAACCCGCCATCCGCTGAACCGTCGCGCCGCCTCGGCGACCTGCCGGTGGTGGGCCACGAAGCCGCTGAGGTCGTCCAGGTCCCCCAGCATGGCCGGCACCGACCCGAGCACCCACTGCGCACCCGGGCCCCACGCCGTGGCCTCGACGCCCCCGCCGGCGCCCGGGCCCAGGCAGAGCGTCGAGATGCCCTGCGGCGTGCGGATACCACGCCAGATGGTGCCGTCGGGATCATCTCGAAAGGTCGGGTCACCCCTGCCCAGGCGCAGGCCACCGAGGACCGCGGAGACGTCCAGCGGCCACCCGGGCATCCAGAGCCGGCTCTGGCGGTCAGTCACCGCTACAGTCTCGCGCAGTCATCGCGGAGCCGGGCGACCTCGGTCGTCCCGCGCACCTGCCCGTAGGCTCGCCGGGTGCAGACGCCAGCCTCAGTCCTTGCCGCGATTCTCCGCTCCGATCCCGCAGGGCCACGGGTCACCTTCTACGAGGACACCCCCGGCCCCACTCGCGGGGAGCGCATCGAGCTCTCGGGCAAGGTGCTGGCCAACTGGGTCTCCAAGGCCGGCAACGCCCTTCAGGACGAGTTCGACCTGGGCCCCGGCTCCGTCGTCCGGCTGGCCCTGCCACCTCACTGGCGAGCCCTGTACTGGGCCCTCGCCGTGTGGTCGGTCGGAGGCACCGTGGACCTGGCCGGAGGCGCACCCCCTGACCTGCTGATCTGCGATGAACCCGGTCTGGCACAGACGCTCGAGCCGGCCCCGGGTGACGTCGTCCTCGTCACGCTGGGCGCCCTGGCTCGCGCCCACCCGGGCCCCCTGCCTGCCGGGGCCATGGACGAGGCACGAGAGCTGGCGACCTACGGGGACCAGTTCGCCGCGGCGGCCCAGCCTGCCCCCGACGACCTGGCGTTGATCACCGGTGGCGCGCGGACGGCATACCGCGAGGTCGTGCCACAGCACGACTGGGCTGCCAGGGCCCGGGTGAGCCTGGCCGGTGACCTGGCTCAGGTGCTCGGGTCCAGCCTCGCTGCCTGGGCCGTCGACGGCTCGGTCGTCCTGGCCCGCAGCGGTCCGCACGCCGGAGGCGAGCCGCAACCAGGGCGGCTCGCCTCCGAACGGGTCACGCTCGACCTGGCCTGATCCGGCTACCTGCCCATCATCTTCCGCCAGGTGGCCTTGTCCAGGACCCCGGTGACCTGAAGGCCGACACGGCTCTGCCAGGCGGTCAGCTTGTAGAACGTCGGCGACGAGAACAGTCCTGAAGCCGACACGCCCAGGCGCCGCTGAGCCAGCGCGATCTGTGCGGACCGCTGACCGAAGACCGCCACCGAGTACGCGGAGGTTGGTGGGGTACCGACCCTGTTGCGGCAGGGGGTCGTCCGGATCGCCCTGCGCAGCGGAGCGTACTGGCCGGAATACACCAGGCAGGGGCCAAGGTCGACGACCCTGTTGGCCTTGCCGGTCCACCACGACGTCCGCTTCATGGCACCGTCCCAGGAGAAGCTGAAGTGGACGTGGTCGGTGTGCGGGACCGAACCGGTGTAGGCAGTCCACCCCTTCTCGGGCCGGTACTCCTTCCACGTCCTGTGGTTCCAGATGATGTAGCTGATACCGAACCGGCGGGCCATGACGCCCCCACGGGCGCTCAGCCAGAGGACGACCGAGTTGGCAATAGCCTTCTGCGTCGGATTCGTGACATTGAGCATCCAGTCCATGGCCCTGCTGTCGTAGTGCTCGCTGGTGGATCTGGTGCACGGACGGTAGGTCCCGATGTACCCGGTCTTGTACCGGGCCCTCATCAGGGCAGCGAAGGCGACCACGCCGGGCTTGGGGCGGGGGTCGCAGGAGACCTGTCCCTCGTAGGGCGTCTGGGAGTCGAGGACGACAGGAAGGGCCTTGCTCGGAGGCGCCGGAATCGCGGAGGCAGTCGGTGCGACGCCGACCATCAGGCCAAAGGCAATGGCAGTGACACTCACAGTGAAACGGCGGGCTCGAACGAACATGTACCGCATCTCCCCAGGACTAGTGATGTCCGGCAGCACCCCCTTGCGGCCAGAGAACTCATCGTGTCGGGGCAGAGCCGTCCATCGTCAGGAAAGTCCCACGCCCATAAGCAATGCTCCCCGTGCGCGCTCACCCATCGCAGCGCTTTGCGCCCCTGGTCGCCCGTCCAGGCTGCGTCCCTGGCCGAAAGGACCAGGTGAGTACCCCGAATGGCCGAGATGAGAGACCAGCCGGTATTCCGGGGTGTCAGGGCTGGGGCAGGCTCCGCAGGAGCACGGGCGCCAGGGTCGCGCCGAACTGCGTGCTCATGTGGTCGTAGTCGTAGTAGACGCTCGCTCCGCCGATCACCGCATAGCAGCGGCTGGCGTCACAGAAGTAGTCAGAGAGGTCGACCAGGTTGATCTCGCTGCGCATGGGACGCGCCGCTCGCATCATGTCGTCGTCGATGAGAACCCTGGCGCGTGGGTTGGCACAGGCCTGCGGCTTGCCGGCGTTGATGGCCAGGCACTGCGGGCCATTGCGATTGGCCGTCGTCGGGATGTCGCGCAGGACCGTGACCCGGGTGAACCCCAGCCAGTTCCGCCAGACCCGCTGGAACCCGGCCGGACCCGAGCCGGCAGGCTGGAAGCTGTTCTGCTGGGCGTACCCGGTGGTGATGACGTCGTTCGGCTGCAGAGCCCTGAGCCTGGCCGTGACCTTGGCCGTCCACGTGCGGCACAGCTCGCCATCGCGCGAGCGACGCTCGAAGGCGACGCTCCTGGCATCAGTCGCCGGACACCCCCCGCTGAACATCTCGATGACCTGCCAGTTCTTGGCCTTCGCGATCCGGTGCAGGGCGGCACGCCAGTGCTCTGCGTGGGAGTCCCCGACCAGCGCGACAACCCGGCTGGGCTTGCCCTTGCCCCAGAAACACGTCAGGACGCCGGGGTCCGAGCCGGTGCCGCGGCATCCGGGTTTGGCCGCCCAGGGCGCATCCACCTTGGTGATGGCCACCAGTGGCAACGCCGTGAGCGCGGTCGGGCACTTGGCGCGGTTCTCCATCGCCGGCGCGCCGAAGCACGGCCTGGCCGAGACGTCGGCCAGCAGAGCGGCATTCTGTTGTTCCCGGACGTCGGCCGCGTACACCTGGGTCCCGGAGACCATCGCGATCACCACCATGGACGCGGCCGCCGCCAGGAGGGTGGCTCGCGGGGTCGCGGCCAGCCTCGGCCAGAACCGCGTCGCATCCTCGACATACCGCTTACTCAGGCCGGCGATAACCAGGCAGATGACCAGCAGCCCCAGCAGCTCAGGCGTCCCCAGGGTATGACGCAGCAGGTATGGCGCGAACACCAGCAACGGCCAGTGCCACAGGTAGACGGAGTACGACACGTCACCGAGCCACTGCACCGGCCGGAGCCGGAACACCCGGCTGCTCGGATCGGTGCGACCCGTGTCCCCGGCGACGATGGCGGCGGCGGTGGCGACGACGGGCAGGGCCGCCGAGTAGCCGGGGAAAGGGGTCGCGCTGGAGAAGAACCAGGCTGCGGCCAGCAACCCGGCCAGGCCCAGCCATCGCAGCAGTCGCGCCAGGGCCAGGGACGGCGCCCACTTGCGCAGCAGCAGGACCACCAGCGCCCCGGCACCGAACTCCCACGCCCGGGTGGGGGTGATGAAGTAGGCCGCGGCCCGGTACGTGTGGGTGGCCCACACCGAGAACGCGAACGAGGCGAGGGTGACCAGCAGCAGGGTGAAGCCGACCGTCGTCGTGGTGCGCCCGCGGAGCCACCGGCGGGCGACCAGGCAGGAGATGATGATCAGGGCCGGCCACATGAGGTAGAACTGCTCCTCCGCCGACAGCGACCAGTAGTGGGTGACCGGCGTGGCGACGTCGTTGGAGGCGGAGTACGTCACCGCTTTCGAGGCGAGCCAGAGGTTCTCCACGTAGAAGCCGCTGGCGGTGACCTCACGCGCCGTGGCCCCCCACAGATCCGTCGGAAGGAGCAGGAACGTCCCCACTGCGACGAACAGCAGAACGAAGATCGACGCAGGCAGGAGCCGCCGGGCCCGGCGGGCGTAGAAGGCCCACAGCCTGACCGTGCCGGTCCGGTCCGCCTCCCGGAGAAGGTGGGAGGTGATCAGATAGCCGGAGATGACGAAGAACGCGTCGACGCCGACAAACCCACCGGTGAAGGAGCCCGGCCAGAAGTGGTACAGGACGACCAGCGTGACCGCCAGGGCCCGCAAGACCTGGATCTCGGGCAGGAAATGACGGTCCGCCCGGTCGGCAACGCGCCCTGGATCGGCAACGCGCCGCGACAGAACTGTCACCCAGACTTCTCCCGTCCCACTCATCAGATGTGCAATACCTGAGTGCCAGATTACCCACTGATCCGGCCACCCCTGCCCGCACACTCGAAAAGCGGGCACCTCGGGCACCGGCGCCAGTTCTTCCTGCAGCACGGAGTCGACTCGGAGATGACGTGCCCTCCGGTCACGGCTACAGTCCCGGCATGGACAAAGTCGTCGCCAGCGCAGCCGAGGCGGTCATCGGGATCGTCAGCGGCTCATCGCTCGCCGTAGGTGGATTCGGCCTGTGCGGGATCCCCAGCGTGCTCATCGCGGAGCTTCATCGCGGCGGTGTCACCGACCTCGAGGCGGTATCCAACAACTGCGGGGTCGACGAGTGGGGGTTGGGCATCCTGCTGAAGGACAAGCGGATCCGCCGGATGATCTCCTCGTACGTGGGCGAGAACAAGGAGTTCGAGCGGCAGTTCCTCTCCGGTGAGCTCGAGGTCGAGCTCACCCCCCAGGGAACGCTGGCCGAGAAGCTGCGGGCCGGCGGGGCCGGGATACCGGCGTTCTATACCGCGACCGGGGTCGGCACCCAGGTCGCCGACGGCGGCGTGCCCTGGAAGCATGCCCCGGACGGCTCGACCATCAAGGTGTCCCCGGCGAAAGAGACCAGAGAGATGGACTGGCACGGGGAGAAGCTGACCTTCGTCCTGGAGCACGCCATCGTCACCGACTTCGCGCTGGTCCGAGCCTGGAAGGGCGACCGGCACGGCAACCTGGTGTTCCGCCAGTCCGCGCGAAACTTCAACCCGCTGGCAGCGATGGCAGGGCGGGTCACCATCGCGGAGGTCGAGCACCTGGTCGAGCCGGGCGAGATCGACGCCGACGCGGTGCATCTGCCCGGCATCTACGTCCACCGGATCCTGCCGCTGACTCCAGAGCAGGCCGCCGACAAACACATCGAGAAGCGCACCGTCCAGCCCAGGCCCGACGCGAAGAACGGAGGTCACCTGTAATGGCCCTGACCCGTGTGCAGATGGCCGAACGTGCGGCCGCAGAACTCTCCGACGGCGACTACGTGAACCTCGGGATCGGTCTGCCGACGCTGGTGCCCGAGCACGTCCCGCACGACGTCGAGCTGGTCCTGCAGTCCGAGAACGGCATCCTGGGTGTCGGGGCCTATCCCGTTGACGGGCAGGAGGACCCGGACCTGATCAACGCCGGCAAGGAGACGGTCACCCTGCGCAAGGGCGCCTCCTTCTTCGACTCCGCAACCAGCTTCGGAATGATCCGCGGCGGCAAGGTCGATGCGGCGATCCTGGGCGCGATGCAGGTGTCAGCAGGCGGAGACATCGCCAACTGGATGATCCCGGGCAAGATGGTCAAGGGCATGGGCGGGGCGATGGACCTGGTCCACGGTGCCAAGAAGGTCATCGTGCTGATGGAGCATGTTGCCAGGGACGGCACCCACAAGATCGTCCAGGAGTGCTCCCTGCCGCTGACCGGCAAGCAGGTCGTCCAGCGGATCATCACCGACCTGTGCGTCATGGACGTCACCGACCACGGACTCGTCCTGCGCGAGCTGGCTGA
>DASVKO010000209.1:0-2625 GCA_036385355.1 Dermatophilaceae bacterium | reverse complement strand
AGCGGCGCCTGGACGCGATCCTCACTTTCCACCGCCGCCCAAAGCTGCTGTGTGCGAGCATCGGTGAGAACGCCGGTGTGATCGGCGCGGCGCTTCGTGCCCGCGACCTGGTCGACGAGAGTACTGAGCGCCTCAGGCGATAACGATCTCGACGCCAAGGGCTCGCAAAGCCTCGAGCTCGGGCTCGGGAGCGCTTTGGTCGGTGACCAGGGCGTGGATCGCCGAGCTCTCACAGATGCGGGCGAACGACCTCTTACTCACCTTGTCCCCGGTCGCCACGACGATGACGCGGTCGGCACGACGGACCATGAGCGAGTTGATGCCCGCCTCACCGTCGTGATCGCAGCTGGCACCGTCTGTCGCAGAAACGGCGTGCACCCCGAGGATCAAAGTGTCCAGCCAGAGCTGTTCCAGGACCATCGCCGACAGCGGACCCGACTGCTCGTAGGACTCGGGCCGCGCAACGCCTCCGAGGCTGACGCACCTGATGAATGGTCGAAGGACCATCTCGGCGGCGATGTTGAGAGCGTTGCTGACCACCGTGACTGCGGGGCGATCGGAGGAACTGGCCAGATCGGCCCGGGCGGCGAGCTGGCGCGCGGTGGCACTGGTGGTCGTCCCGCCGTTGAAGCCGACCACTGTGCCGGGAGCGACCATGAGTGCTGCGGCACGCGCGATGCGCTGTTTGTCGTCCTCGGCCAACGCGCTCTTGTAGCGCGCCGGCAATCCGTAGGCGACGGACGTCGCGACGACGCCACCATGGGTGCGGGTGGCCAGCTGTTGGGTGGCGAGCTCACGAAAATCCCGACGTACGGTGGCTTCCGAGACGTCCAACTGGGCGCAGACCTGGGACACCGACAGGTGCCCGTGCTCGGCCAACAGGCCCAGCAGCGCACTCCAGCGTTGCCCTCGGTCCTTGGAGTCCGGGGAGTCTTGGGACGCGCTCATGTGCGGGGCTTCTCTTTCCTGTCACGACTGACTCACTGACCCAGTGGGCTCATGTGGTTCCCGATCTACGCAGAATACGTCGCCAACCGATCAGAATCCCCACGATTGGAGGCCCGAAACCTGGACCGATGGCCGAGGACGTGCGCGTTCACCGCCTGAGTGTGGTCAGGGCAGGCCGATGTCGACCCCGACGACCCCTGACATCTGGTGCGGTGAATGATTCTCAGGTGAGCACCAATTCTCCCACCCTGCTGACCGGTCGCCTCGTGAGTCCGCATGCCGTCGTCCCCGATGGCGCTGTGGTGGTCGACGGTGACCGGATCGCGTTTGCTGGCAAGGCTTGCGAGCTTCCGCCCCAGTGGAAGGATGCCCGCTCCCCTGCTGGCTGGACTGGGCGACACACGTTGTTGCCCGGGCTGGTTGACGTGCACTGCCACGGCGGCGCCGGCGGCGAGTTCGGCCCTGACGCAGCGTCCGCCGCTCTGGCCGTCGACCACCACCACCGGGCCGGCACCACCTCACTGGTGGGTAGCCTGGTCTCCAACACCTACGACGCCCTGGTCAGCGGTGTGACGACCTGTGCGGCTCTGGTCGCCCAAGGTGACTTGGCCGGCATACATCTGGAGGGCCCGTTCCTGTCGATGGAGCGCCGGGGTGCCCAGAACCCCGCGGCGCTCTGCGACGTCGACGTGGGTTTGATGGAGGCCCTGGCCGAGGCAGCCACGACCGCCGGTGCACCCGGGGCGCTCGCCCAGATGACCTTCGCGCCCGAACGCCCCGGTGCGGGCGGACTTCCCGCGTTGCTGGGCTCCCATGATGTGCTGGCCGCTGTTGGCCACACCGACTGTGACGCCGAAACGGCCTGGGCTGCACTTCGCGCCGCCCTGGACGCGGCCCCACGAGGTGGACGACCGCTGGTCACCCACGTCTTCAACGGCATGGCGCCCCTGCACCATCGCGCGCCGGGCCCGGTCAGCGCCGCCCTGGCCGCCGGCGCTCGAGGTGAGGCGATCCTGGAGGTGATAGGTGACGGCGTACACCTGGCTCCAGCCACGGTGCGAATGCTTTTCGACGTCGTTGGCGCCCAAGGGATCGCCCTGATCACCGACTCCATGGCGGCCAGCGGGATGCCCGACGGCACCTACACGTTGGGCGGCCAGGACGTGATCGTCTCGGGGCGCACCGCCCGACTTGCCGAAGGCAACTCCATCGCCGGAGGGGTGGCCACGTTGCTCGACGTCGTCCGCTGGTGCGTACAGTCTGCGGGCATCCCGTTGCTCGACGCCGTCACTTCAGCCTCGTCCACGCCAAGCCAGGCCCTCGCGCTGGCCAACGTCGGCAGTCTGCAGGCCGGCCCCCTCGCCGACGTCCTGGTCGTCGACGACGACCTAACACTTCAAGCGGTGCTCCGCCGCGGCGAATGGCTCACCATCAACAGTGGAACATTGTGTCGTTGATGGGTTCAACTGTGAAGGTGAGTCCCTCGGCGGCTGCCTGGCCTTCGACGCGGTTGAGGAGCCTTTCGACCTCAACCCCCGTTCACAGATGGCCTGGCTGCTTAACGCTGGCGGCGGGTGGGGCAACACGGGAAGTAACGTCCTCGTGAAGGCGCAGTGGCATGAAGGAGATCAGGCCAAAGTAGGCGAGTGGACCGTCACCCTGGACTCGTGACCCGTG
>DASVKO010000208.1:0-21144 GCA_036385355.1 Dermatophilaceae bacterium | reverse complement strand
GCAGTACGTCGACCTCCTCGGCAAGGACAAGGTCGTCAACCCGTCCAACGTCCAGTACAAGAACGGTCCAGAGGCGCCCGGTGACTTCGCCAAGGGCAAGGCCGCGATGCTGATGAGCCAGAACAACGCCGACAACACCCTCCAGGCCGATGGCATGAAGTCCAGCGAGTACGGCGTGGTGCCGATTCCGACGCCCAGCCCGCTGCCTGCCGGAGGCAAGGACATCGCCAGTTTCGTGGCCGGGATCAACCTCTCGATCTTCAAGAACACGAAGAACCAGGACGCGGCCCTGAAGTTCGTCAAGTTCATGACCAGCGCCGAGGAGCAGGCCATCCTCGACAAGCCGTTCACGGCGCTTCCGGTCGTCAAGGGAGGCACGGTGAACTTCACTGACAACAAGGCCGAGGCTGCCGCGTTCGCGCTGGTCCTGGCCACCAAGGCCGAGCCGCTCCCGCTCGTCCCCGAGGAGTCCGCGTTCGAGACCAACGTCGGCAACGCCGTCAACGGGCTGCTCGCCCAGGCGGCCACCGGCAAGGACGTCACCACCGCCGAGATCACGAAGGCGATGCAGGAGGCTCAGGACAAGATGGCCACCGGCTGAGACGAGACCGTGACCCTGCCCCCGGCCGGCTGCTGCTCTGCGCGGCCGGGGGCGCCCTGTGAGGCAAGGAGAGCCCGGTGCCTGTGACGACCACCAACCCCACCAGTGCGGACTCGGCGGCCAACGTGCCAGCCCTGGCGCCGGTCCGACGCCGCCGCCGCTCGCGCTGGAAGGGATCGACGCCCTATCTGCTCGTCCTGCCTGCGATTCTGCTCGAGCTGCTGATCCACATCATCCCGATGCTGGTGGGCATCTGGATGAGCTTTATCCACCTCACCCAGTTCTTCATCGCCAACTGGTCTGAAGCGCCGTTCGCGGGACTGGACAACTACAAGATCGCGGTGAACTTCTCTCACCCGATCGGGCAGGCGCTGCTCCACTCCTTCACGGTCAGCATCATGTACACGATCATCGTCGTCGGGCTGGCCTGGCTTTTCGGGATGTCCGCGGCGGCTGTCCTGCAGAACGGCTTCCGGGGGCGCGGCGGCTTGCGAACCCTCTTCCTGATTCCGTACTCCCTGCCGATCTATGCCGGAGTCATCACCTGGAGCTTCATGCTCCAGCGGGACAACGGCCTGGTCAACCACGTCCTCATGCGCAACCTGCACCTGGTGGACAGCGCGCCGTTCTGGCTGATCGGCAACAACGCGTTCGTCTCGATGGCGGTCGTGGCCCTCTGGCGCTCGTGGCCGTTCGCCTTCCTGATGATCATGGCGGGCATGCAGTCCATCCCCGACGAGGTCTACCAGGCCGCGGCCGTGGACGGCGCCAGCGTCTGGCAGCAGCTGCGTCACATCACGCTGGGCATGCTGCGGCCGGTCAACGTCGTCCTCGTCCTGATGCTCTTCCTGTGGACCTTCAACGACTTCAACACTCCCTTCGTCCTCTTCGGTGCGACGCCACCGGCGTCCGCGGACCTGATCTCGATCCACATCTACGACAACTCGTTCGTCAACTGGAACTTCGGCCTCGGCGCCGCAATGTCGGTGCTGCTGCTGCTGTTCCTGCTGGTGGTCACCGGCGCCTACCTGCTCATCACCAACCGGAGGAGCCGTCGTGCATGAACCTCGCTCGTTCCGCATATTCCGGGTCGTCGTCGTGGCGGTCCTCGGACTGTTCACGCTCGTCCCGCTGTACGTCATGGTCACCTCGTCGATCAAGCCGCTGGGCGACGTCCAGGGCGACTTCACCTGGTGGCCGGCGCACCCGACGCTGAGCCCCTTCATCGACATGTGGAGCACCGTCCCGCTCGCGCGGTACTTCGTCAACAGCCTGGTGGTGTCCGTGGTGGCGACCGCATTCAGCGTGCTGATCGCGATCTTCGCGGCATACGCGGTGTCCCGCTATCGCTTCTTCGGCCGCAGGACCTTCACCGGCACCGTGCTCGCGACCCAGATGTTCCCGGGCATCCTCTTCCTGCTGCCGCTGTTCCTCATCTTCGTCAACATCGACAAGACGCTCGGCTTCACCTTCCTGTACCAGACCCGGGTCGGCCTGATCGTCACCTACCTGACGTTCTCGCTGCCGTTCTCGATCTGGATGCTCGCCAGCTACCTCGAGGGCATCCCGCGCGAGCTGGACGAGGCCGCCCGGGTGGATGGCTGCCGGACCCTCGGCACGCTGTTCCGGGTGGTGCTGCCCGCCGCGCGCCCGGGGGTGATCGCCGTGGCGGTCTACGCCTTCATGACCGCGTGGGGCGAGATCCTGTTCGCCTCGCAGATGACCAACGACATGACCAAGACACTGTCCATCGGGCTGCAGAACTACTCCACCCAGATCAACGTGTACTGGAACCAGGTCATGGCCGCCTCGCTGGTGGTCAGCCTCCCGATCGTCATCGCCTTCCTGTTCCTGCAGAAGTATCTGGTCGCGGGCCTGACCTCCGGCTCGGTCAAATAGCTTCCGCGCCCTGCCAAGAGCCTCTGCGCTCTGTCAGACAGGCTCCGCAATATCGAAGGGCATCCGCAATGCATCGCAACTTTGCCAAGGTCAACCATGGCGGTATGCCGGTGAGCTGGCTCGGCGCCAACTTCTGGTCGCGGGCCGGCGGTCCGCTGATGTGGAGCCGGTATGACGCCCCGGTCGTCCGCGAAGAGCTCACCGTCCTGCGCGACCACGGGCTCACGATGACCAGGTCGTTCCTCTACTGGCCGGACGTCATGCCCGCTCCGCACCACCTCGACGAGGACCACCTCGCCCGCTTCGGGAATTTCCTGGACCTGCACGCCGAGCTCGGGCTGACGACCATCCCGACGTTCCTGGTCGGCCACATGTCCGGCGAGAACTGGGACCCGGCCTGGCGCCAGGGACGCGACCTGTACTCCGACACCTGGATGGTCGCCGAGCAGGCGTGGTACATCCGCACGGTGGTCGAGCGCTGGTCGGACCACCCGGCGGTGGCGGGCTGGCTGATCTCCAACGAGATGCCGATCTACGGCATGGAGGCTCCGAAGGAAGCCGTGACCGCGTGGGCCGAGCTGATGATCCAGGCGGTCCGGGCCGGTGGCGGCACCCAGCCGGTCTCGATCGGGGACGGCGCCTGGGGGATCGAGGTGACCGGGCGTGACAACGGCTTCTCGGTGCGCGAGCTCGGCGCGCTGGTCGACTTCGTGGGCCCGCACGTCTACCGGATGGAGACCGATGTGGTGCGCCAGCACCTGAAGTCGGCGTTCATCTGCGAGCTGGCCGCCGTCGGCGGGCGGCCGGTAGTCCTGGAGGAGTTCGGGGTCTCCAGCGACTTCGCCTCGGCGGAGAACTCCGGCCACTACTACCGCCAGCAGCTGCACCTGTCGCTGCTGGGCGGCTCGACCGGCTGGATCGCCTGGAACAACACCGACTACGACCCGCTGGTCGCCCAGGACCCCTACCGCCACCACCCGTTCGAGCTGCACTTCGGGATCACGACCGCGGACGGCACCCCGAAGGCCCCGCTGCTCGAGCTGCAGGAGTTCGGGCGGGTCCTGGACGCCATCGACCTCACCGGTTGCGAACGGCTCCCCGCGCAGACCGCGCTGGTCGTCTCCTCCTACCTGGAGACCGGCTACCCGCTGGCCGACGAGCAGGACCGCACGCTGGTCTTCGGTGCGCTCGAGCAGGCCCACATCGCGGCGCGGGAGGCTGACCTCGCCCTCGGCTTCCTCCGGGAGACCGACGGGCTCGCTTCGGGCTACAAGCTGTACCTCGTCCCGTCGACCAAGCAGCTGACCGGACCGTCGTGGCTCCGGCTCGGCGTGCTTGCCGAGCAGGGGGCCACGGTCTACGTGTCCTACTGCGCCGGCGAGAGCGACTTCCAGCGCGGTCCCTGGTGGACCGGGACCGAGGAGCTGTTCGGGGTGCGGCACCAGCTCGTCTACGGACTGGTCGACCCGATCGAGGACGAGGTGGCCGAGCTGTTGTTCGAGCGTGACCTCGGGTCGATCAAGTCCGGCGAGACCCTGACCTTCCGGGTCGGGGGCGGGCCGAACGCCCGCGCCTTCCTGCCGGTGGAGGTCACCGACGGGCAGGTGGTGGCCCGGGACGCACACGGTCGCCCGGCCATCGTGCTGCGTCCGCGCGGCGCCGGGGCGATGGTGTTGAGCACCTACCCCCTCGAGCACCTCGCAGCATCCTGCGGCCGGGTCAACCCCGAGCAGACCTGGCGCCTGTATGCCGCCCTGGCCGACCTCGCGGGGGTGGAGCCGGCGGTGACCGTCGACAGCCCTCAGGTGCTCGTCGACGGTCTCGTCCACGAAGATGGCCGACGGTTCGTCTGGCTCGTCAGCGAGAGCGACAGCCCGCTGGTGGTTCGCCCGAGGCTGGGGGCCGGCAGCCGGCTGATCCCGCTCGGGGGCGGCGACCCGGTCGGAGAGGTCGAGCTCGCGCCATACGGCGTGGTGGTCCTGCAGCTGACGATGACGGTGGAGCCGACGATGACGGAGGACGAGAACTGATGGGACAGCAAGTGACCGGGCTGACAGACGTATCCCAGCAGGCGGGCGGTATCGAGCTGCCACCCGGCTTCGAGCTGGGCGTGGCGACGGCGTCGTACCAGATCGAGGGTGCCGTGAACGAGGGCGGTCGGGGGCCCTCGATCTGGGACACCTTCAGCCACACCCCGGGCCGGGTGGCCGGTGGCGACACCGGTGATGTCGCGTGCGACCACTACCACCGTTACGGCGAGGACGTGAGCCTGATGGGCGACCTCGGTGTCGACAGCTACCGCCTCTCGGTGGCCTGGCCGCGCATCCAGCCACTGGGCCGGGGAGCGGCGAACCCGCAGGGTCTTGCCTTCTACGACCGGCTGGTCGACTCGTTGCTGGAGCAGGGCATCGCACCCGCGGTCACGCTCTACCACTGGGACCTGCCGCAGGCCCTCGAGGACGTCGGGGGATGGCGCAGTCGTGATACCGCCCAGCGCTTCGCGGAGTATGCGGCCCTGGTGCACGATCATCTCGGCGACCGGGTGCAGCGCTGGATCACCCTGAACGAGCCGTGGTGCTCGTCCTTCCTGGGCTACGCCACCGGCCGGCACGCTCCCGGCGCGCAGGAGGGGGAGGGTGCGCTGGCTGCCGCCCACCACCTGTTGCTCGGGCACGGCCTGGCCATGGCGGCCCTGCGTGCCGATGCCCGGGAGGGCCAGCAGCTGGGCATCACGCTCAACCTGCAGCCCGTCAGCCCCGCCACGCCCTCGCCGGAGGATGTCGCGGCGAGCGGGCGGGCGCTGTTGCGGGCCAACCTGTTGTTCACCGATCCGGTGCTGGAGGGGCGATACCCCGAGCTCGCCCGGCAGACGTATGCCGGGTTGACCGACTTCGGCTTCCTGCACGACGGTGACCTGGCCACGATCGCGGCGCCGCTGGACTTCCTGGGGGTCAACTACTACTTCCCGTCCACGGTCAGGGACGCTCCCTACGTGCAGGCCGATCCGGCGCTGCGGACGGCCGACGACCTGGGCATCGCGGAGGTGCTCGAGCCGGGCGAGGAGCTCACGGCCATGGGCTGGCCGGTGGAGCCGGCCGGGCTGACCCGCCTGCTGACGTGGCTCCGCGACACCTACCCGGCTCTGCCGCCGATCTATATCACCGAGAACGGCCGGGCCTGCGATGACGTGGTCGACGCGGCCGGTCAGGTCGACGACCCTGACCGGGTGCGCTATCTGGACGGCCACCTGCGGGCCGTCGTGGACGCGGTCGACGCCGGGGTCGATGTCCGGGGCTACTACTGTTGGTCCCTGATGGACAACTTCGAGTGGGCCGAGGGATACGGCAAGCGGTTCGGCCTGGTCCACATCGACTATGCGACTCAGGAACGCACCCCGAAGAGCAGCTTCACCTGGTTCCGCGGACTCATCGCTGACCAGCGGCGCAGGGACGAAAAGGACGACTGATGATGCGTTTTGGACTTGTCGGGACGGGCTACTGGGCCCGCGAGACCCACGCGACGGCGCTGGCCGCGCACCCTGACGCCGAGCTGGTAGGAGTGTGGGGGCGTTCGCCGGAGCGCGCCACCGCGCTGGCTGGCGATTTTGGCGCGAAGGCGTACGAAGACGTCGACGAGATGTTCGCCGACGTCGACGCGGTGGCCTTCGCGGTACCGCCGGACGTCCAGGCCGAGCTGGCTGTCCGGGCCGCCAAGGCTGGCTGTCACCTGCTGATGGACAAGCCGGTGGCCCTCACCACCGAGGCAGCGAACCGGGTCGTGGCGGCGGCTGACCATGCCGGTGTCCGCTCCCTGGTCTTCTTCACCAGCAGGTTCTGCGCGAACCAGGCTGAGTGGCTCGCACAGGTCCAGCAGGAGGGCGGCTGGAACTCTGGCTACGTCCGCAAGCACGTATCGATCTTCGAGCCCGGCAGTCCCTACGCCGACTCCGCCTGGCGCCGGGATCGCGGGGCGTTGTGGGACATCGGCCCGCACGCCCTGTCCATCCTGCTTCCGGTGCTCGGACCGGTGGCCCACGTCATCGCCGACCGTGGTCAGGGCGACGCCGTGAGGGTCCTGCTGCATCACGAGTCCGGCGCGTCCAGCACCATGTCGCTCAGCCTCACGGCCGATCCCGGCAGCCAGGGGAGCACCTGGCTCCTGTTCGGGCAGGACCGCCAGACGTCCATGCCCGAACCCGCAGGCAGCTCGGTGGAGGCGATGGCCGCGTGCATCTCGGCGTTGACCGCCGACCAGCCCGGCCGCTGGACCCACGCCTGCAGCGCGCACTTCGGACGTGACGTGGTCAGGATCCTGGAGGCGGCCGACACGTTCCTGCAGCGACCGCTCGAGCACCGCGTCCAGCCTGTCGAAAGGCGATGAGCATGAGGGCGCGGGTCGGAAAGGCCCTATCCCCGGAGCTGTTTCGGTAGCGTTGGGGGATGAGCTTCGAGAGCGTGGCCAGCGATGTCGTGAGGGTCACCGAGGCTTTCGGCGGCGGCATCATGGTCGTCGGCGGGCTCATCGCCTTCGCCCGTTACGGGCTGCAGGTCGTAGGCCACCAGGTTGACCCGTTCAGGCAGCTGAGGGCGAATCTCGGGCGGGTGATCCTGCTCGGCATCGAGGTGTTGATCATCGCTGACATCATCCGGACCATCGTGGTCGACCAGTCCCTGGAGAGCGTCGCGGTGCTGGGCGCGATCGTGCTGATCAGGATCGTGCTGAGCTTCTCGCTGGAAGTCGAGATCGACGGCGCCTGGCCCTGGAACCAGTGGCGTTTCCGGCCCGGCGCCCGGCTCACAGAACCGGGTCCCGGCGTCAGCGACTGAAACGTCCGGCCTCAGGTGTCAGGCGAGGAGCGTCCGGCTCCACAGGTCGACCAGCAGGGCCTCGTATCGCGCGGGGGTCCATCCCCGCTGGTCCAGCAGCAGCCAGTACTCCGCGGCGTTGGTGGACCAGACCAGGTCCGCGATCTCGTCGTCGGTCAGGTCCTCCCGAAGCTCGCCGGTCGAGCGCAGGTCTGCGGCGAAGAGCCGCATGTTGGCTGCCCGCCGGGTCACCAGATGCTGCCAGGTCGCCGCGCAGCCGGCATCGGTGTCGCCTGCCTTGTGCAGGGCTTCCTGAAGGGTCGCCGTCCGCGGGACCAGCCTGGCAACTGCGGCGGCGTAGGTCTCGATCTTCTCCCGGGCGGTGGGCGCGTTGCGGATGGCCAGCACGTAGTCGCGTTCCTCGGCGGGCACCGGCTCACCGGTCCCGCCCAGCACCATGTCGATGACGGCGAGAACGAGCTCAGGTTTGCGTCCGACCGACACGTAGACGGTGTCCACCGACACCCCTGCCCGTGCGGCGACGTCGGCGACGGTCGTGGCGGCATACCCCTTGTCCTGCAACAGTTCCCGCGCGGCGGCCAGGACGGCGAACCGGGTGGCGCTGGCCTGCTCGCGGCGTTGGGGTGATCGGTAGCTGCGGGTCTTGACCACTTTCGTCACGAGTCCTAGCCTAGCAGTATTCGTCCGAAACGAGTTCGGATGAATACTGAGAGGAGATCACCATGGCAGACGTCACCACCGACGCACCGCCGTTGAGCGCGTTCTATCGACCCGCAGGCTCCGCACCGGCGACCTGGGCGATGGGCTCGCTCTTCGAGCAGGTGCTGAGGGCCGCCGACTCGGGCGGAGCCCTGGGCCTGTCGCTGGTCACCCAGCCACCGGGCATCGCCACCCCGCTGCACCGGCACACCCGCGAGGCAGAGGCGTTCTTCCTTCTCGACGGCTCGATGACCTACCGGGCCGGCGACGAGACGTTCCGGCTTTCCGCCGGGGACTTCCTCTGGCTTCCCGTCGGTCTGCCGCACGCCTTCCGGGTGACCGGCTCAGGACCGGTGCGGTTCCTGGGTCTCGCGGCTCCCGGCGGCCTTCTGGCGCTGTACGACGAGGTCGGCATCCCCGCCTCCGAGCGCCGGCTGCCCGGAGATGACGGCCAGTCGATGGGGGAGGAGATCGCCCGCTGGAACGAGGTCGGGCCGCGTTACGGGCTGCAGGTCGTCGGCCCCCCACTTCCCGAAGACGCCTGAGGCCCCGTGACATCCAGCTCCTTCACGGAGCGCACTGCGATCACTACAGTCTTGGCTATGAGCGATTTCGCACAGACCCCGACAACAGTCTCGAATATCGGCGTGGTCATGTTCACTGTCACCGATCAGGACGAGGCCCTCGCCTTCTACACCGAGAGGCTCGGCTTCGAGGTGCGCGGCGACATGCGCTTTGGTGAGCACGACGAGATGCGCTGGCTCGAGGTGGCCCCGCCGGGGTCGCAGACGCGCCTGGCGCTCAACCCGCCGATGGGCGACAAGCCCGGTGGAGGCTCGATCGGTGTCGAGACGGCGGACGTCCTGGGCGAGCACGCCCGCCTGAGCGCCATCGGCGGCATCGACCTGGAGCCGGAGCCGATGCGCACACCCGGCGCCCCGCTCATGTTCATGCTGCGCGACCCCGACGGCAACGTCGTCGTCGTGGTGGAAGCGCCGCCGGCCGCATAGCTCCTATCGCGCTATGGCCAGCTGGGCTGAGTTCGTCGCCGATGCACCGCAGGTCTCGGAGATCTTCCTTCGACGGCACGCGGCAACCGGCGGCCTGTGCATGCTCGCCACCCTGCGCTCAGACGGGTTCCCCCGGATCAGCCCACTCGAGCCCAGGATGTTCGAAGGCCAGCTCTGGCTCGGCGGGATGCCGAACACCCTGAAGTTCCGGGATCTGTCCCGCGACCCGCGCTTCAGCCTGCACACCGCGACCGTCGACACGCATGCCAGTGACGGTGACGCCAAGCTCTGGGGCGTGGTGCACAACGTGCAGGACGCGGCGCTTCATCACCGGTACGCCGACTGGCTGTTCCAGGAGACCGGGTTCGACCTGCGCGGGCAGTCCTTCACCGACTTCTACGCTGCCGACCTTGCGGGAGCGTCTTCGGTGGAGGTGTGTGGTGGCCACCTCGACATCAGGATCTGGAAGCCCGGCGAGCCGGAGCGTGTGGTGCGCAAACTCTGACCTCTGCGCGCGGGCGGGACGTTCGCCGGCGCCACGGGAGGCAGCGTCGTGCGATCAGCCGGCGTCAGGTCCCGTCCCACTCACGGCGCCTTCCCAGGACCACCGCGGGATGCGCAGTCCCTCCGGGACGTCATCTGCGGATCGGGGGTATCGCGACATCGTGGTGGTGGTCACCGACGCGAAGTAGTCGTGCAGCGCCTGCCGGAGCCGGTCGTCGCTGGCGAGGCCGATGTCTGCCAGTGCCTGATCGAAGCAGGCGATCGCTCGACGGTCCATCTCCTCGTGCGGGCCCTTGCCGCTGTGCATCCGCACCACTGAGGTCTCGTCGCCGTGGGAGTCTGAATAGGTCGTCGGACCACCGAGTGCCTCCGCCCAGTAGGCGGCCAGCCGCTGGCTGTGATCGGGATGGAATCCGTGACTGAACGCGTGGCTGACCACCTCGTCGGCCATCACCCTGGCATGCCACGCACTGGCCAGGCGCAGCAAACCGTCGGCACCGCCCGCGGCCTCGTACAGGGTCTGCATGTTCCCACCATGGCACGCCGCGGGTAAGCAGGCGCGTGCCTCCGGCGGGCGCACCCCGAATGGTTCCGCCCGGAATACCAGGACGCTTCGGTGGTCCTGAGCGGCGACCGCCGCAAAGACCCGTCCGCGGGAACACGATGGTGCTTAACATGTGGGCAACGGGCATCGGGAACGCTGTCCACCCCAGACGGATGGCGGACGGAACGCCACTTGAGAACACGCCAGGCCGCAAACCACCGGGAGGTTGGCATCATGACTGAATCCGATTTGACCGACCTGCGAGAACGGGCCGAGAACGGAGACGAGGAGGCGGTCGACGAGCTGATCGAGCTCGCCACGGAGCGCAGCGATCTGGGTGAGCTGCGGCGCCTCGCCGACAGTGGCAGCGCCACCGCGACCGACCAGCTCATCGAGCTCGCCACGGAGCGGGGTGACCTGGGTGAGCTGCGGCGTCTTGCGGAAGGCGGGAACACCGATGCCGCCGACCAGCTGATCGAGCTCGCTACGGAGCGCAGCGACCTGGGTGAGCTGCGGCGCCTCGCGGACCGTGGCAACGCCACCGCGACCGACCAGCTCATCGAGCTCGCCGCCGAGCTGGGTGACCTGAACGAGTTGCGCCGACTCGCCGGCGAGGGAAGCACCACCGCCGCCGAGCAGCTCATGGAGCTCACCGCCGAGTAGCAGACACACGACGGTTGTGGCAGGAGTCGTCCTTGTGTGTCACGCGGGCTTCGGGTAACGTACAACCGTATGGTTGTAGAAGTGAGGGACAGTGACCGCGCGGACCAGGTCTTCCACGCGCTCGCCGACGCCACCCGCCGGGACATCGTCGCCCTCGTCCTGCAGGAGGAGCACTGCGTGTCCGACCTGGCCGGTCGCTACCCGATGAGCTTCGCCGCAGTGCAGAAACACGTGGTGGTTCTCGAGCGCGCCGGCCTGGTCAGCAAGCATCGGCACGGGCGCGAGCAGCGCGTGCGCGGTGAGGTGGCCACGGTGCGCGAGGCGCACCGCCTGCTCGACCAGATCGAGGCGCTGTGGCGAGGCCGCCTTGATCGCATCGAGGACCTCGTCATGAGTCCTCGCAACTCTGATAGCAAAGGAGACAAGTCATGACCGTTATCTCCGTCGAGAAGGACGCCCAGTCCCTCACGATGACGATCACCGCGCAGTTCGACGCGCCGACCACCAGGGTGTGGCAGGTGTGGCAGGATCCGCGTCAGCTCGAGCGGTGGTGGGGCCCGCCGACCTACCCGGCGACGGTGGTCGGCCACGACCTCACCCCGGGCGGCACCGTCACGTACTTCATGACCGGCCCCGAGGGCGACACCCACCACGGGTGGTGGCGCGTGTCGGCCGTCGACGCACCTCGCTACCTGGAGTTCACCGACGGCTTCGCCGACGCGGACGGCGCTCCCAATCCGGAGATGCCCGTCACGAACACGGCGGTCCGCTTGCACGACGAGTCAGGCGGGACCCGGATGGAGGTCACCACGGTCTTCCCGACCGCCCAGGCCATGGAACAGCTCATCGCGATGGGAATGGAGGAAGGCATCGCCGCTGCCATGGGACAGATCGATGGCCTTCTGACCACCGAGCGCGTGTAGCCAGGCGGCGGCCTGAGGTTCAGGCTCGGCGGAACTTGAGGTGGATGACGCCGGGTGCTGCCACGGTATCGACGTGCTTGAGCCGCGGGTGACCGAGGCCCACGTTGTCGAAGAGTCGTTCTCCGTCACCGAGGAAGATCGGCACCAGGCCGATCCCCATCTCGTCGACCAGGTCTGCCGCGAGGTACTGCCGTGACGCGTGTGCGCCGCCGGCGAGAGAGACGTCCTTGCCTGCTGCCGCCCTCTTCGCCTGGGCGAGCGCGGACTCGATGCCGTCGGTGACGAACGTGAAGGTGGTGCCGCCCTTGCAGACGAGGGGTTCGCGCGGGTGGTGGGTCAGCACGAAGACGGGGTGGTGGTACGGCGGGTCCTCACCCCACCAGCCGTTCCACGTGGGGTCTGCCCACGGCCCGGGACCTCCGCCGAACATGTTGCGCCCCATCAGGGTCGCGCCGACATTGGCCATCGAGGACTCGATCACGGGGCTGCTCTCATTGACCTCGCCGCCCTCGAACCCCTGCGTCTGGCGCCACGCGGCCAGCGGGAACACCCATTCGTGCAGGCGCATCCCGCCGATGCCCAACGGGTTGAGCGCGTCCTGACCCGGGCCCGCGACGAAGCCGTCCAGGGACATGGTGATGAAGAGCCTGAGAAGGCTCATGGCCCGCTCCCTTCGTGTTCAGTCATCGAGGTCGGTCCCGGTCCGGCTGATGGGCTGGCACCCGGAAGCCGAGGACCTGCGAGCGGGTGACCGGGGCGACCATCTTCCTAGCCTATGGGGGCTGCGACCGGAGTTGGGGGAGCGACAGCCGTGAGGGTCGCCTCAACTGGCTCTGGCGCGGCGGCGACCTGCGGTATACGGTTCCGGCACGCGCGGCCTCGCGTGTACCCGCCCCTTTACATGCGAGAAGTGCGGAAGACAACTAGGCGCAGACAAACCATGTCAACATCGATTGCGGGCGCCACGGTCGCCCTGACCGTCGTCGCCTTCACCGGGGCGTTGAGCGCCGGCGCGGCGCCGGACAAGAGACCGGTGCCCAACACCGCACCGAGATGGGTCTCCCACGCGAAGAGTCTCGGGCACGCGAGCGCTGCGGTTCCCGTCACCTTCCGGGTGTACCTGGCGCCCAACGGCGGGCTCGATGCGCTGAAGGCGGACGTCGCGAACGTGTCCGACCCGCAGAGCGCCTCCTACCGGCACTTCCTGTCGGCGGCGCAGTACCACGCGCAGTACGACCCGAGCACGGCAAGCCTGACCCAGGTGAGGACGTGGCTGGGGGACAACGGGCTGACCGCTGCCAGCGTCGAGGCGAACCGCCGGTATGTCGTGGTGCGCGGCACCGTGGCGGCGGCCCAGAAGGCGTTTGGCGTGACCATTGACAAGTACAGCCATGACGGCCGGCAGGTGCAGGCGAACACCACGGCCTTGACGGTTCCCGCCGCGATCGCCCCCTCCGTCCTCACCGTCACCGGCGTCGACACGACCCCCCGGATCGTCAAGCACCACTCAGAACCGCCACCCGACGGGTTCGCCAACGCCCTACCGTGCTCACGGTCCTATGGCCAGATTCCTGCCACCAGGAAGGCGGACGGCACAGCGTTGCCCAAGTTCCAGGGCAGGACCCTTCCGTTCTCGGTGTGCGGCTATACGGGACCGCAGTACCGGGCGGCCTATGAGGACAGGCTCTCCGCCGGCCTGGACGGGAGCGGGGTGACGGTGGCGATCACTGACGCCTTTGCCGCCCCCACGATCGCGGCCGATGCCAGCCAGTACGCCAGGAACAACGGCGACCGCGCCTACGCCAGGGGTCAGCTCACCCAGGTCCTGCCCGGGTCGTTCAGCTCGGTGACGGAGTGCGGTGGCAGCGACTGGTACGGCGAGGAGACCCTCGATGTCGAGGCGGTTCACGCCATGGCGCCGGGCGCGAAGATCCGGTACTACGCCTCGGCGAGCTGCTTCGACAACGACTTCCTGGCCACCCTGGCCAAGGTCGTGGACCAGAACAAGGCGCAGATCGTCACCAACTCCTGGGGCGACCTCGAGGCCGTCTCGAGCACCGATGTCGTTGCGGCGTACCAGGAGATCTTCGTTCAGGGTGCGATGCAGGGGATCAGCTTCATGTTCTCCTCGGGCGACAATGGCGACGAGCTGGCCAGCAGCACTACGAAGCAGACCGACTACCCGACCTCGGACCCCTTCGTCACCTCGGTCGGCGGGACGTCCGACGCGATCGGCGCTGACGGCAGGTTCAGGTTCCAGACCGGCTGGGGCACCAATCGCTATGACCTGAACACCAACCAGACGGCGTGGGCCTTCAACGACTTCTGGTACGGCGCCGGTGGAGGCGCGTCGTCGCTGTTCACCCAGCCCCGCTATCAGAGGGGCGTCGTCCCCGCGAGCTTCGGCAACGTCCGGGCGGTGCCCGATGTCGGCCTGGACGGCGACCCCACCACGGGCATGCTGGTCGGCGAGACCCAGACCTTCCCTGAGGGCGTTCGCTACGGCGAGTACCGGATCGGCGGCACAAGCCTTGCCTCACCGCTGTTCGCCGGTATGACGGCCCTCACCCTCCAGCATGCCGGTGGCGGGCTGGGACTGCTGAACCCGACGATCTACGGGCAGGTGAGGAGAGGCACCTTCACCGACATCCAGGGCTCGCCGGCCGATGCCGGCAACGTCAGGGTCGATTTCAACAACGGGCTCAACGCGGCCGATGGCCTGACCTACAGCGTGCGCACGTTCAACCAGGACTCCTCGCTGAAGGTCACCAGCGCCTGGGATGACGTGACAGGCATCGGCTCACCGAACGCCAGGTGGATCACCAGCGTGTCCCGGCACTAGGGCATCCGGGAGACCAGAGAGTCGGGGTCGATGGGCGTGCCACCTTCGGGCCCGCCCATCGACACCCCCTGGGGTATTGAGTGCGGCCCGGGTAACGATTCTGTATAAAACGGGTCCGAAACGGTCATGTCGCCTTCGGTCCCCCCTGCCCCGCGAGTAGCATCCGTTCCACCGTGCGGCCACAGGTTGTGCGAACTGTCCCGAAGAGGAGAGCACGAGATGAAACGCTCGAAGAAGCTCGCTCCCGTCGCAATGCTTGGGGCTATCGCCCTTGTGCTCACGGCGTGTAGCAGCAGCTCCACCACCAGTACCACCGCCAGCGGCCCTGCGGCAAGCGGCCTGGATGGTCGCGGCCCGATCACCTACGTGCAGGGCAAGGACAACAGCAATGTCGTCAAGCCGCTGGTCACCAAGTGGAACGCGGCCCACCCGACGGAGAAGGTGACCTTCAAGGAGCAGACCGACCAGGCCGACCAGCAGCACGATGACCTGGTTCAGAACTTCCAGGCCAAGAACCCCAACTATGACGTGATGAGTGTCGACGTCATCTGGACCGCCGAGTTCGCTGCCAAGGGCTGGCTGCAGCCTCTGGCCGGCAAGACGCTCATCGACACCAAGGCGATGCTGCCGGCGACGGTCAAGGCCGCCACCTACAACAAGGTCCTGTATGCCGCGCCCGTCTCCACTGATGGCGGCATCCTGTTCTACCGCAAGGACCTCGTCCCGACCCCGCCGAAGACGTGGGACGAGATGATGGGGATGTGCTCGATCGCCAAGGCCAAGAAGATCGGTTGCTACGCGGGCCAGTTCTTCAAGTACGAGGGTCTGACGGTGAACACCGCCGAGGCCATCAACTCGACCGGCGGCACGATCATCGGGACCGACGGGAAGCCGACGGTCACCTCTGCCGAGGCCAAGAAGGGGCTGCAGAACCTGGCCACCGCCTACAAGAACGGGAACATCCCGAAGGAGGGCATCACCTTCAAGGAAGAGGAGGGTCGCCTGGCATTCGAGAGCGGCAAGCTCATGTTCCTGCGCAACTGGCCGTACGTGTACAACCTGGCCAAAACCGACGGTTCCTCCACGGTGAAGTCCACGTTCGGCATGGCGCCCCTTCCCGGCGCGACCGGTCCAGGTGCCTCCTCGCTCGGTGGTCACGATGCGGCGATCAGCGTCTATTCCAAGAACAAGGCCACGGCGGCCGACTTCCTGAAGTTCCTGACCAGCACCGAACAGCAGACGGCCTTCGTCACCCAGGGATCCCTGGCCCCTGTCCTGTCGGCGTTGTACGACGACCCGGCCCTGGCGACCAAGTTCCCCTACCTGCCGGTTCTGAAGACCTCCCTGGAGAATGCTGTTCCCCGCCCGGTCACCCCGTTCTACCCGGCCGTGTCGAAGGCAGTTCAGGACAATGCCTACGCTGCCATCAAGGGCGAGGTGCCCGTGGACACTGCACTGTCCAACATGCAGAAAGCCATCGCGGCAGCTGGCTCGCAGTAGTCCCGTCGCATGATCTCAACAGTGCTGTGACTGCAGTGGGTGGGCTCAGGCCCACCCACTGCAGGAGATCTACGAATCCAGATTCCGAGGGCCGTCCAGCCCGCGTGGCAAGGAGTGGGCATGTCTACTGAACCGCAGTCCGGCGAGGCGGCCAGGACCGTTGCGCCCGGGCCTCCCCAGGATGACAAGCCGGGTGGTCGGGTCCGCAAGGAGGCCACCCAGGGCAGAGCGGCCTCGCTGCTGATTGCCCCGACCATCATCGTGTTGAGCATCGTCATCGTCTATCCGGTCGTCCTCGCCGTGATCCAGTCCTTCCAGAAGGACTCCGGGCTGGATCCCGCGACGGGGTTGTTCGTGGCCGGTGGATTCGCCGGCATCTCGAACTACACGCACTGGATCATGCAGCAGTGCACCGCCGGCGGGGTCACGGTCTCCTGCCCTCCGGGGACGCTCGGGGCGCAGTTCTGGAGCTCCATCGGCACGACCTTCTTCTTCACCGTCGTGACAGTGTTCTTCGAGACCGTGATCGGGTTCGGGATGGCAGTCATCATGTCCCGCGCCTTCCGCGGGCGCGGTCTGCTGCGGGCCGCGGTGCTCGTGCCGTGGGCCATCCCCACCGCGGTGACCGCCAAGCTCTGGTTCTTCATCTTTGCCTTCGAGGGCATCGCCAACAAGATGTTCGGCACCTCGATCCTGTGGACCGGCAGCGCGAACCCCGCCCGGGCGGGAATCATCATCGCCGACGTCTGGAAGACGACACCGTTCATGGCGCTGCTCATCCTTGCCGGGCTGCAGATCATCCCCGGAGACGTCTACGAGGCGGCCAAGGTTGACGGTGTGACGGCCTGGCAACGGTTCACGCACATCACCCTGCCGCTGGTGAGACCGGCGCTGATGGTCGCCGTTCTCTTCCGCACCCTGGATGCCCTGCGCATGTACGACCTGCCGCAGATCATGACCGGCGGGGCGAACAACACCACGACCCTGTCGATCCTGGTCGTGCAGGAGATCCGCAGCGGTAAGTTCAACAGCGCATCGGCACTGTCAACCATCACCTTCATCGTCATCTTCCTGGTTGCTCTGATATTCGTGAAGTTCCTCGGAGTCAATGCCGTTGAACAGACGACCGTGGTCCGGAAGGGAAAAGGCAAATGACCTCCGCAACGGCAACCCGGGACAGCGTGTCCGCCCAGCACGCCAAGGCCAAGGGCAGAAGCCGCAGACGGTGGGCTTCGGCCAGGACGTACATCAGCGCCGTGGTCATCGTTCTCTGGTGCCTGCTGCCCGCCTACTGGATGGTCGTCACTGCCTTCCGCGACGTCGGCTTCACCTATGAGGCGACCCCGTTCTTCAGCCATGTCACCCTGGATAACTTCCGTGCGGCCTTCTCGACGGACACCGGCAACCACCTCGCCCGGGCCCTGGTCAACAGCCTCATCGTCGGGATCATCACCACCGTCATCTCGCTGCTCTTCGGCATCTTCGCCTCGTATGCGCTGGCACGCCTCAACTTCCGCGCCAAGTACCTGGTGATGGGGTTCATCCTGGCCGCCTCGATGTTCCCCGGTGTCGCCCTGGTGACCCCGCTCTTCCAGCTCTTCACCAACCTCAACTGGATTGGCTCGTACCAGGCCCTGATCGTCCCGTACATCTCCTTCGCCCTCCCGCTGACCATCTACATCCTGGTCTCGTTCTTCCGTGAGATGCCCTGGGAGCTTGAGGAGTCGGCGCGCATCGACGGGTGCACGAAGTCGCAGGCCTTCCGCAAGATCATCATGCCCCTTGCGGCGCCGGGCATCTTCACCACGGCGATCCTCGCGTTCATCAGCTCCTGGAACGAGTTCCTGATCGCCAGCCAGCTGTCCAACCAGCAGACCCAGACCGTCACGGTGGCCATCGCCTCGTTCACCGGGTCGCAGCCGCACCAGGAGCCGTACACAGCGGTCATGGCAGCCGCCACCATCGTCACCATTCCGCTGGTGATCATGGTGCTCGTCTTCCAGCGACAGATCGTGGCCGGGCTGACGGCCGGCGCGGTCAAGTAGTGGACCCGGACTCCACGAAGCCGGACCTCAAGAAGGTCCGCTCCGGGGAGGACTTCGACCTCCTCATCGGCTTCCTCGGTTTCTGGGCTCTGGTCCTCTTCGTGGTCACCCTGTTCCTGGAGGTCACCGGCAAGCCGGCGCTGCTCTCCGCGATGATCCTGCTGGTCGTCGTCCTGGGTCTCTGGGGCATGATCCGGCTGCGCAGACGGTTGCCCGCCAGGGCCGGCAGACGTCCCCGCTGACCGTTCTGCCCGACCGGTTGCAGCCTCCTGGCTGGCTGATGAAAGACTGACTCTGCGATGAAAGGCACCACGGTAGAATTGCGCGACGGCTCGGTCGTCGTCATACGCCAGGTCCAGCCCGATGACGCTCCGCTGCTGGCCGAGGGCTTCACCCGGCTGAGCATGGAGTCGCGCCAGCTGCGATTCCTGATCGGCAAGTCGACCCTGAGCCCCGCCGAGCTGCGCTACTTCACCGAGATCGACCACCACGACCATGAGGCGCTGGGCGCCCTGGATCCTGATGATGGTCGCGGCCTCGGTATCGCCCGGTACATCCGGCACGTCGATGATCCCGAGGGAGCGGAGGTCGCGGTCACCGTCATCGACGAGTGGCAGGACCGGGGAGTGGGCACCGAGCTGTTGAAACGGCTTGCTGATCGTGCCCGCCAGGAAGGCATCCGCCACTTCACCGCACTGGTCGACGTCGACAACGAGGCCGTGCAGGCGCTGCTGCGGGACAGCCACGCCGACGTTCGGGTGATCGAACGCGAGCCCGGCAGTGTCGAGTACCAGATCCCGCTGCCGCCGCGCGGCCTCGGCGATGCACTGTACTCAGTGTTGCGAGCTTTCGGACGTCGCCAGTTCACGCCCCCGGCCTCGATCCGGGAGACTCTGGCCGGCATCACGCCAGAGGACCTCAGCGGCATCGAGGAAGAGCCCGACAGCTGACCGCGTCGTGCTTACTGGGGGTGCAGGGACGGGGGTCGGGCACCGGCCGGCGGCTGGCGGCTGGCGAGCTTCGCGAGCTTGACCGACTCGACGATGATGGCCACCACCGAACCGAAGATGCCGAGGACCAACAGCACCCGGGTGATGCCTTCCCAGGGAAACGTGTAGGTCGAGAAGTCGAACGGGAAGACCCGCCACATCCGGATGGAGGCCGCCAGCCCGACCGACAGGACCCCGACCTGGCCGAGCGACGTGAACCAGGCCGGGTCGTAGAAGAGGTAGGCGACGTTGACCACGGCGCCGGTGATGATCGACAGGTTGACTATCCAGAGGATGTCGCGGAAGTCCTCGGTGAGGAACGGCAGGTCCCGCCAGCCGGGGCGGTCGTTCACCAGGACCCACATGATCACGTTGACAATGACTGAGACGGCGTAGCCAACCCGGCGGGCCGGTGACTGGGTGATGTCGGGGCTCTGCGATGTCATGAGGCCTCCTCGATCTGGTGGAGGCAGATCCACGAGCTCCCTGAGCACCCCCACACCTGCCCAGTCTCCAAGCGTCCGTCGATGCCCGTCAACCCATCGGCGTGGCGTTACCGGGGGAGTCGGGGTGCGGCTGCCACAATGGTTGCGACGTTTAGCGCCGATTTTCACGCAGCGAGTTCGGCCCTAGTCTCAGGCGAATTGGTAGCTGAGTTGTCGGTTGTTCCACCAGGGGACGGTGACGGTGGGGAGGTCGGCTTGGCGTAGCACGGGTGAGTAGGCGCGTCGGTCGAGTCGGACGATGATCTGGTCGCCTCGGTTGAGGATCTCGCCGCTGGTTTGCAGGAAGCGTCGTTGCAGGATGTCGGGGGTGGTGGTGGCGTGGCCGGGTAGTCGGCGACGCATGGCGGCGCAGACGGTGTGGGCGAGCACGGTCAGGACGACGTCGAGGTCGATGTTGAGGGGGACGGCGCCGGCGAGAGCGTCGAGGCCGAAGGAGCGGATCGATTCGGCGAGTCGCTGTTCGATGTTCATCCGCCGGGCGTAGCGCTCGATGATCTTCTTGGCGGGGCTGGTCGGGTCGTTGGTGACCAGGATGGTGGGTTCGTCATGGCCCAGGCCGGCGACGGCGAGTTGCCGTAGGGTGCCGGGGTAGTTGCTGAGGGTGGCGGCGGGGTTGTCGATGACGCGGACCCGGCGGGTCTTGCCGCCGGCGCGGGCGATCGTCGTCGGCGTCCAGGCACTGGCCGGGAGGGCGTGGAGGGCGGCGGTGAGTTTGGGGGTGCGGGCCCGCAGCGTGATGAATCCGATGCCGCGTTCGGTGAGCTCGCCGAGTTGGTGTTGGGTGGTGACCTTGCTGTCCATGATCAGCAGCTTCGGGTCGTGGCCGGTGACGGTCTGCCAGTGGTCGGCGAAGGCGAGGACCTCGTTGTTCTGGGTTGCTTTGAACAGGTCGGCGTTGGCGTAGAGCAGGGTGTGGCTGTCGGCGTCTTCGGCGAAGAACGTCAGCACCGAGCGGGTGCGTTGGGATCTGCTCGGTACGTAGTGCTTTTCGAGCGCCGGATCCTGTCCCCAGTGCATGACGGCGTGGAAGTCCAGGTTGACCGCGTCGCCGGTGGCGAGCCCGGCTTTGAGGGTGGCTTTGTCCAGGGCGGAGAGGAACGCGGCCTGTTTGGCGTGCTGGAGTCGGTAGGAGTAGCTGGTCAGCGCGGTGGTCTTGGGCAGCGCGGTCAGTCCGGCGAATAGCGCCGCACCGGCGTCGGCGGCGAGGTCTTCGACGTGGGAGACCCGGCGGGTCGCGGTGAGCTTGAGGGCCAGCAGACTGAGCAGATAGTTGATGGCCGGGATGACTCGGGTGCCGGGGTAGCCGGCCGCGGTGACCATCGCTGGGAGGTCGAGGGCGAGCAGGTCGGGGATGGTGAGCAGCAACCCGGCCATGTTGGTCGGCGACCGGGCGGGGAGCTGGCTGAAGTCGAGCAGTTCGGCGCGTGGCAGCATCTCGCGCCGAGGCCCGCCGCGGGCGGTGTCGGGCCGACGCCACAGCCGGGGTAGTCCTTGCTCGGTGATCACCTCGGCGATCCCGGTCCGGTTCAGCGCGAGGCCTTCGGCGGCGAGCGCGGTCGCGATCTCGTCGATCGAGTGCCCGTCGGTGCGCAG
>DASVKO010000207.1:0-2697 GCA_036385355.1 Dermatophilaceae bacterium | reverse complement strand
CCGCGGCGCCTGGCTCTACTACAAGGAGGATCGGACCCAGGCCGAAATCGGCGAGCTTCTCGGGATCAGCCGCGCGACGGTGAGTCGCCTCTTGGCCGAGGCGCGTGCTCAGGGCGTGGTTCATATCGAGGTTCGAGACCCGGCCGCCAGCGAGCTCAACTCGCTCGGCACTGCATTGGAGGAGCGCCTCGGACTGGCTCGCGTCCTGGTGACCCCGAACGTCATGGGCGCACGGCTAGGACCGGTGCTGGCGCCTTCGGTCGCCACGTTGCTCAGGGAGGCGCACCTGAGCCCCGGGGACGCATTGGTGGTCGGCTCGGGGGCGACCATGCTCGATATCTCCCGCCAGGAGCTCATCCCGTTGCCGGGTGTGCTGGTGGTGCCCTCCGTCGGTGGCCAGGACGAGCACGAGGAGTACTACCAGACGAACGAGGTCACCCGAAGTCTGGCGGTCAACGCGAGCGCCACCCCGGTGCTCCTGCACGCACCAGTGCTGCCTTCGAGTGCAATTTACCGATCACTACAGACCGATCCCGGCATCAAGCGGGTCATGAGTCTCTGGCGGCGGGCGCACTGCGCCCTGCTCGGTGTGGGCATGCCTCCTCGCATTCGCGTCTCGCTCCCGGACGTGCTGCGCCGGTGGGGCGCGGACCTGGCCAATGTCGAGGGCGACATCAGCAACCGGACGTTTGATGGCGACGGCCGACCCGTCCCGTTCGAGGGTTCCGACCGCATGTTCGCCATGGGCTTCGACGATCTCCGCCGGGTACCCCACTCGATTGCCGTGGCCGTGGGCGCAGAAAAGGCACGGGGGCTGGTGGCGGCCGCTCGCGGCGGCTTCATCAACCGGCTCGTCACCGATTCGGATACCGCGCACGCGATCCTGGCACTGCCGCCGGGCGGGGTGGAGGCGCCATCCCAGAGACGAAGGTCGGGCGGAGGTCGCCGGGCACCGGCGAAGCGATGAGCGCCCGGGAGACGTAGTCCCGCTACCTCACAGGCCCGGCTCGGTGCTGAACAAATGTATTGCACGTCCGTTCAGTTGCTGTTATCGTTTGCGCCAGTTCCAGCGCAAAGACGCGGTGCGACTGAAGGCCGCAGTGAGGAGATGTGAGCGCGCGATGGCCTGTCCCGGCGTTCTCAGGATCCCGAGTGATTTCTACGACGCCTATGTCTTCGACATGGATGGCACGATCTACCTCGGCGATCGCTTGTTGCCCGGCGCAGCCCGGATGATCGAGGAGCTGCGTCGCCGCGAGATCCCGGTGCGGTTTCTCTCCAACAATCCGACCAAGGACCCCGAGCAGTATGCGGAGAAGCTCGCCACGTTGGGCCTTCCCACCGACGTTGCGGACATCGCGAACACGGTGGTCACCACCACCGCCTGGTTGAAGTCCCACCACCCCGATGCGGTGGTCTTCCCGATCTCGGAACAGCCGCTCAAGCGGGCGCTGGCCGCAGCTGGCATCCGGATGAGTGAGGACCCGGCCGAAATCGACATCGTGATCGCCTCCTACGACCGCGGTTTCGACTACCGCAAGCTCCAGATCGCCTTCGACGCCATCTGGTTCCACCGGCGGGCGTTCCTGATCCAGACCAACCCGGACCGGTTCTGCCCGTTCCCCGGCGGACGCGGCGAGCCCGACTGCGCGGCGATCACCGCAGCCATCGAAGCCTGCACCGGCACAACCTGTCGCCGCAGTCTCGGCAAGCCGGACCCGATCATGCTGCGGACGGTGATGTCGACCCTGCCGAGTGCCTCTGTGGAGCGGTCCGTCATGGTGGGCGACCGCCTCCAGACCGACATCAAGATGGCGCTGGACACCGACATGGTGTCGGCCGTGGTGCTCACTGGAGAGGCGACCCTGGACGATGTCGCCGCTCTCCCGGCGCACCTGGCCCCGACGCTGGTGCTCGACCGGATCGACCGGCTCATCCCCCCGCACATCTGGGACGAACTCGGCTGGTCCGAGTCCGATCCCGACTGAAGATCCGCCGACCCAAGATCCCTGGGCGCATCAAAGGAGAGTGAAAATGCCGGGACCCTACGTGATGGGCATCGACTACGGGACGGAGAGCTGCCGCGTAGCGATCTTCGACCTGCAGGGCACCCCGATCGGCATGGCGGCGACACCGTACGGGACGAGCCACCCACGCCCGGGCTGGGCCGAGCAGAGCCCGGACGACTGGTACCTCGCGCTGCAGGGGTCGACCCGGCGCGCACTTGGCGAGGCCGGTGTGTCCGCCGACGAGATAGCCGGCATCTCGTTTGACGCGACCACCATGACCGTGGTCGCGATGGACGCGTCCGGCAAGGAACTGCGCCCCGCGATCATGTGGATGGACGTCCGCGCTACCGAGCAGGCGGCTCGCGCGCTCACCACCGACCACTGGGCTCGTCTCTACAACGGCGGCGGCACAATGCCAGCGACGGCCGAGTGGTACCCGTTCAAGGCGGCGTGGCTGAAGGAGAACGAGCCGGGCACCTACGCGGCGGCCCGCCGGCTCGTCGACGCGCCGGAATGGGTCAACTTCAAGCTCACGGGCGAGTGGACCGTCAACATCAACTCCGCGGCCCACCGCATGTACTACAACCGCGACCGCGGCGGATGGCCGGTCGAGTTCTACGAGCACATCGGCTGCGGTGACGTCTTCGACAAGCTGCCCGAGCAGGTCGTCGACCTCGGCGTCCAGGTG
>DASVKO010000206.1:0-4691 GCA_036385355.1 Dermatophilaceae bacterium | reverse complement strand
TCCCTGGGCTCGGTGAACTCGATCAACCGCCGCGACGCCTACCGCACCTATGTCCACCTCGATACCGAGGGAGGCTGGCTGACCGGCAAGCCCCGGCTGCCGGTGCATATCAGTGAGAAGCTGACCTGCGACGGGATCCTGCAGCCCGTCTGGCACACCCAGGGTGCCCCGGTCAACGTCGGCCGGGCCCAACGCATCGTTCCGCCCCGCACCCGACGCCTGGTCGAAGACCGCGACCGCGGATGCCGCTTCCCTGGTTGCGAGGCCACGCCCTACCTCGAGTGCCACCACCTGATCCACTGGGTCGACGGTGGCCCGACGGACACCTGGAACCTTGCCTGCCTGTGCCCGTTCCACCATGACGGCCACCACGACGGCGACTTCACCATCACCGGTGACGCCGACGACCCCGACGGGCTAACTTTCACCAGCCGGAGCGGGTACCCCATCAAGCCAGGGCCCACCTTCATCACCCCCACCCACCCGCCAACGCCTGCACGTGCACCGGACTCACCGGGATCATCATCAGCGGCCACGGGTACGGCTGCAGCTGCAGTTACACCTCCAGCCACGGCTCCGCCGGAGATTCGCTATCGCGGGCCCACCGGCGAATCCCTCGACCTCGGGTGGGTCAGTTTCAGCGAGCCACGAGAACCCGTGTTCGTCTGACGTGTTCGTCTGACGTGTTCGTCTGACGTGTTCGTCCGACGCCAAACCTCTGCCGGCTGCCACACCACGAACACGGAGCCACGACGCCAGTTGGCTGCCCGGTCACCGACACCGCTCGGCCCCCGCACTCGGCCACCAATTCGGCCATCCGGGCAACCGACACCGTTAGACCACCAGGCACCAGGCACCAAGCACCAAGCACCGTCCGGCCACCCGCACTCGGCGACCAATTCGGCCACCCGAGCACCGCCAGGTTCGGCCACTGAGCTAGACAGCCTCGTGGCTCTCGTGGGTCCCGCGACCCTGATCCGAACCCGGTAGCCTGCACCACCATTCACCCAGGAAAGTGGCAGGGACCGTCTGTCAGCACCAGGTCTGGTGCAACACCTTGGCCCGGGGGTCTGAGAGCGAGGCCACCTGGTCGATGATCACACGCAGGGCAGCACCGTCGTCGGCTGCGGACAGGAAGTCGCCACGGTGCAGCGGATCCAGGCGCGTCTCCGGCTGCGCGCGATACGCGTCCACCAGCTCGTGGATCTGGGTGCGCTGGCCACCCATCAGCGAGCGGCGTTCGTCGGTGAACATCACGAAGTGGGCGGCTGTGCCCTTCAGGACGGCACACTCGGCGCGGACACCGTCGGGGATCACCAGGTCGGCCGCGTAACGGGTCAGCGGACCGTCCCCGTGCTTCGCCCGGGTGGCTACCCCCACCGTCTGGACGAATCGCCCGATGAGCAGGCTCGTCATGTCCTTGAGGATCGACAGATCTCCGCGAGAACCGTTGTGGGACTGCGGGATCCAGCCCGTGGCGAGGAGCCGCGCCAACGCCTCGGCCAGCTCCGCCTCGTCCAGGTCCCGGGCGTACAGCTCTCGGGTCATCGCGATGACCGGGGCCATATCCGTCGGTGAGCGCAACGCCCGCAGATCCAGCCGCAGCGAGGCCACCCCGTCCTCGACGTCGTGAACCGAGTAGGCCACGTCATCCGACCAGTCCATCGCCTGGGCCTCAAGGCAACGCCGACCGTCGGGCCGGGAACCCCGATACCAGCGGAAGACCTCGAGGTCGTCCGCGTAGACACCGAACTTGGGCGTGCCCCAGCGGTCTTCGTCGTTGTCCCACGGATACTTGGTGACCGCGTCCAGGCTTGCCCGGGTCAGGTTGAGCCCCGCGGGCCGACCATCGGTATGCACCCGCTTGGCCTCCAGCCGGGTCAGCAGTCGCAGGGTCTGGGCGTTGCCCTCGAAGCCCCCGATCGAGGCGGCGATGTCGTTCAGGGCCGTCTCGCCGTTGTGCCCGAACGGCGGGTGCCCCAGATCGTGTGCCAGGCACGCGGTGTCGACCACGTCCGCGTCGCACCCCAGCGCGGCGCCGAACTCCCGGCCGATCTGGGCAACCTCCAGGGAGTGGGTCAGACGGTTCCTCACGAAGTCGTCGCTGTCCGGCTGCACGACCTGGGTCTTGGCCGACAGCCGCCGCAGGGAGGCAGAGTGCAGGACCCGCGCACGGTCTCGGGCGAAGTCGTCACGGTCGGCCTGCTTGTGCGCCGGGTCCTCACGGACCCAACGTTCACGATCGGCCACGCTGTACGTGCTCACAAGCGCACTGTATGCCGAAGGGGCGAGTTGGGCCGGTCGTACCCGCATGCCTAGGCTCGTGGCATGGAATTCAGAAATCTCGGTACTAGCGGTCTGCGCATCTCGGAGATCGCCTACGGCAACTGGTTGACCCACGGGTCGCAGGTCGAACAGGACCAGGCGCTCGCGTGTGTGCAGCAGGCTCTGGACGTGGGCATCACCACGTTCGACACCGCCGACGCGTACGCCGGCACGAGGGCTGAGTCCGTCCTCGGCGAGGCGCTGAAGGGCGAGCGGCGCGAGGGCCTGGAGATCTTCACCAAGGTCTACTTCCCGATGGGGCAGCCCGGCCAGAACGACCACGGACTGTCGCGCAAGCACATCCACGAGTCGATCAACGGCTCGCTCCGACGCCTGGGCACCGACTACGTGGACCTCTACCAGGCCCACCGCTACGACGACGAGACACCGTTGGAGGAGACGATGGAGGCCTTCGCCGACGTCGTACGCCAGGGCAAGGCGCTCTACATCGGTGTCTCGGAGTGGAACGCGGCACAGCTTCGAGAGGGACACCGTCTTGCCCGCGAGCTGCGAATCCCCTTCGTCTCCAACCAGCCTCAGTACAACATGCTGTGGCGAGTCATCGAGGGCGAAGTGATCCCGACCTCCCGGGCCCTCGGCATCGGGCAGATCGTCTGGTCGCCGATCGCGCAGGGCGTCCTGACCGGCAAGTACAAGCCGGGCCACGCCCCACCGGCCGGCTCCCGGGCCACCGATCAGCTGGGTGGCGCGGACATGATCGGCGCATGGCTCAAGGACCCGGTGCTCGCCGCAGTCCAGCAGCTGGTCCCGCTGGCCGAGGAGGCCGGGCTCTCCATGGCTCAGCTTGCTGTCGCCTGGGTGCTCCAGAACCGCAACGTGTCCGCCGCGATCATCGGCGCCTCACGGCCCGCGCAGGTCGTCGAGAACGCCAAGGCTGCCGGGGTCACACTCGACGCCGCGCTGCTGACCGCGATCGACGACATCCTGGCGCCGGTGGTCCAGCTCGACCCCGCCCTGACGACGTCGCCGCGACGCAGCACGTTCAGCTGAGGATGCGATGGCTCACTCGCCGCTGATCCTGGTCGACGAGCTGGCCGGGCTGCTGGCCGCCCCGGAGACTGACCCGCCGGGGCGGCCGGTGGTGCTGGACGTGCGCTACCGGATGAGCGGCCCCAGCGGACGCCGTGAGTTTGAGCGAGCCCACATCCCGGGAGCCACGTTCGTGGACCTGAATACCGAGCTGGCGACGATACGTCCCGACGGAGCAGGCGGTCGGCACCCGATGCCAACGGTCGCGACCTTCACCGCAGCGATGCGATCCGCAGGCGTCACGATGTCGCGGCAGGTCGTCGCCTACGACGACTGGGCGTCGCTGCCGGCCAGCCGCCTCTGGTGGATGCTGCGGCACCTGGGTTTCGGGGACGTCCGCGTGCTCGATGGGGGGTTGTCGTCCTGGATCGCGGCTGGACAGCCAACCGAGTCAGGGCCGTGCACTCCGGGCCTCGGCGACTTCTCCCCCTCCGTTCCGGGCGTCGGTCGCATCCTGGACGCCGCCGACGCCAGGAAGTATGCCGGGCAGCACCTCCTTCTGGATGCCCGCCCGGCCGACCGGTTCCACGGGGAGAACGAGACCATCGACCCGGTCGCCGGACACATCCCCGGCGCCGTCAGCGCGCCCGCGCTGGCCAACGTCGACTCCCGTGGACGATTCCTGCCGGCCGATGAGCTGGCAGGACGTCTCCAACGGCTTGAGACCGTTGATGGCACGCTCGAGGCGAGAGCAGCACTTGGAGCAACAGGCACGCCGGATGCCAGAACATCCATTACTTCACGAACAGCAAGTGGTGCAAGAACGGTTGGCACGTATTGCGGTTCAGGTGTCCAGGCCACCCATCTGGCCCTCGCTCTGAGCGTGGCCGGCATCTGCGACGACGTCGACGTCTACATCGGCTCATGGAGCGACTGGATCACCGACCCTGCCCGTCCCGTCGAAGGCTGACACGCCGACGCCGAACGCGATCCGCAGGGCACCCAAGCCAGGATCCGCAGAGCACCCCAAGCCAGACAGCATCTCAGCTGAGACGAGCAGCCCCGCCGCCGAAGCGAGCGACGTTGCGTTCCCGGGCTTTCGCGGCATCGACATCGCGGTCCCGCGGGGGCGCAGAGGTCACCATCGAGTCCAGCAGTCGTTGGGTGGCTGCGGCCACCTCGGCCACTGCCCGCTCGATGGCCGGGGCATTCGAGGCAGAAGGCTTGCTGGTCCCGCTGACCTTGCGGACGTACTGCAGGCTGGCAGCCTGCACCTCCTGCGAAGTCGCCGGCGGGGCGTAGTTGTACAGGGGTCTGATATTCCGGCACATGCCTTCGAGCGTGCCACGACTCACCCCGTCAGGAAAGCCTCATCA
>DASVKO010000205.1:0-2005 GCA_036385355.1 Dermatophilaceae bacterium | reverse complement strand
CGACCCCGGCCAACCTAGCGGCAAGCAGCCACCGTACGAGCCGCCACTGTTTGAGCAGCTCCGGCGACGGCGTCAGGCGGTGCGTACCGCTCATGATGTTCCTCCAGCTAGGGCGTTGACCTGAACTTGGGCGTTGACCTGAACTTGGGCGTTGACCTGGACCTTGGCCCGAATCTGGACCTGGGCCACCGTGTCATCAGGTTGGGGACTCTCCCCGGTCTCCAGGTCGGCAGTACCGCGCCACGTCGATCACTCTGGGTTCTGTCGGCCGTCCCGGGGTTCGCCATGGTCATTGCCGCTGCCAGCCTATGGCACGAATCCGGCACCCCTTACCGAACCGACCGCTGGCACCGCTGACGGTGTCCGGGCGACGAGAGGGGACTGGGCCACGAAGAAAGGGCGGCCGGAGCACCCGGCGCGGCCCCCGTCATACCTGCTCTGGTCGGGACCTTCGGCCCTTCGCAATACAATTGGTGGGCTTTAACGTAATCAGGTATGCGTGTCAAGCAGCTGTGAACAGAGTTGAACAATGAGTTATCTCGGATTTTTTGATCTCGGAGGATGACGTGGCGGTTGAAGAAAATAGCGTGACCTGGGCATGTGTCGATGGCAACGAGGCGGCCGCACGAGTCGCCCATGCCTGCAGTGAGGTGATCGCGATCTACCCGATCACTCCTGCCTCGACCATGGGCGAGCATGCAGATGCCTGGAGCACCAAGGGACGCCTCAACCTCTGGGGCTCGGTTCCCGAGGTCGTCGAGATGCAGTCCGAGGCCGGCGCGGCAGGCGCCCTGCACGGTGCCATCCTGAAGGGCGCGCTCGGGACGACGTTCACGTCATCCCAGGGCCTGCTGCTGATGCTCCCCAACATGTACAAGATTGCCGGCGAGCTCACGCCCTGCGTGATCCACGTCGCGGCCCGCACCCTGGCCACCCACGCGCTGTCGATCTTCGGCGATCACTCCGACGTGATGAGCGCCCGGATGACCGGCTGGGCCATGCTCTCCTCGTCGTCCGTGCAGGAGGCGCAGGACCTGGCTCTCGTCTCCCACGCCGCCACGCTGCGCGCGCGGGTGCCGTTCCTGCACTTCTTCGACGGGTTCCGAACCTCGCACGAGATCAACAAGATCAGCGTCGTGGACGAGGCGACGATGAAGGCCATGCTGCCGGACGAGATAGTCCTCGACTACCGTCAGCGCGGGCTCACCCCCGACGCCCCGACCCTGCGCGGCACCGCCCAGAACCCGGACGTCTTCTTCCAGGCACGCGAGGCCAGCAACTCCTACCACGACGCAGTGCCCGGGATCGTCCAGAAGACCATGGACGAGTTCGCGGAGCTGACCGGACGTCAGTACAACCTGGTGGACTACCACGGCGCCCCGGACGCTGAGCGGATCATCGTGATCATGGGCTCCGGCGCCGGCGCGGTGCGCGAGACCGTCGACACCCTCGTCGCCCGCGGCGAGAAGGTCGGCTACATCACCGTGCGGCTCTACCGGCCGTTCCCGGTCGAGGCCTTCCTCGCCGCGATTCCCGCAAGCGTGAAGCACATCGCCGTTCTGGACCGCTGCAAGGAGCCGGGCTCCCCGGCCGAGCCGCTGCACCTGGACGTGTCCACCGCCCTGATGGACAACGTCATGTTCAACGGCGGCGTCATGTTCAACGGCGGCGTCAAGTTCAACGGCGGCGGCGCGCTGCCGACCGTCATCGGCGGCCGCTACGGCTTGTCGAGCAAGGAGTTCACGCCGCGGATGGTGGCCGGCGTCTTCATCGAGCTCGGTCGCGACAACCCCAAGCGCCGCTTCACCGTCGGCATCGTGGACGACGTCACCCACCTCTCGCTGGATCCCGACCCCGACTTCGACGTGCCGCACACCGCGGTCACCGCGGTGTTCTTCGGTCTCGGCTCTGACGGCACCGTGGGTGCGAACAAGAACTCGATCAAGATCATCGGCGACGGCACCGACCAGTACGTCCAGGGCTACTTCGTGCTCGACTCGAAGAA
>DASVKO010000204.1:0-7499 GCA_036385355.1 Dermatophilaceae bacterium | reverse complement strand
CGAACTGTGCTTTCGCGGCGACTCGTTCGGGGTTGTCTCCCATCGCGGTCAGCAGTGTTGCGGCGGTGACGACCCCGACGCCGTTCGTCGCGAGCAGGCTCGGGTTCAACGTCGAGATGATGCCCCCGAGACCCTGGTCGATCACTGCGATCTCGTCCCGCAGGACATGGTGTCGGATCGCGAGCCGTTTCAGTGTGTGTCGGGTGATCTGACCCGGGTCGTTACCAGCCGCGGGGCGGGTGCGAGCGATTCACTCCAGGAGGCTGGCCGGCGAGGGACGGTGGGCGGCCAGGAGGACATGGTCACCGACATCGCCCTCGACCTGAGCCGAGCGGGCTGACTCACTCACTCAGGCGAAGTGAGAACTTCGGCACCGCTGCGCAGAGCGCCGAGAGGTCCCGGCCCGAACGCGTCACGGTGTGGTCCGGCCTGACCAGGGCTGCGGTGGCGTGCCCCGCGGAGAGCCAGGAGTGCAGCGGAGAACCCGGCCCCGCCTCGATCAGGCTCGCTCCCCGCTCGGTGAGCTGTTGGCGCTGCTGGGCGGACAGCGGTACGGCGCTGACCAGCACGAAGCCCCCGGTGGCCACGTCGTCCACCCGCCGACCGTCGGCCAGCAGGGCGTTCGGGCAGAGCCGCCCCGCCAAGGACCGGCGCGAACCCACGACGAGATCGCCCCGGGACAGGGGCGGGGTCTCGCTGTCGAGGAGGCGCTCGCGCAGCCCCGGGACCCAGTGCAGCCGTGGCGCGACGAAACGCCGGAGCACATCGCCGGCGCGGCTGCCCTGGGTCATCGCTGCACCGATGAGCTTGGCCAGCTTGATCAGCGCCCGCGCGTGCGGCTTCCGCTCCGCCTCGTAGGTGTCGAGGACCGACTCGGGCAGATCGCCCTGCAGGACACCGGCAACCTTCCAGCTCAGGTTCATCGCGTCGCGAAGACCGGCGCAGAGTCCTTGCCCGATGAAAGGCGGCGTGAGGTGCGCGGCGTCACCGAGCAGGAATACGTTGCGGGCGCGCCAACGGTCGGCGATCTGGGCGCGGAAGGTGTACTCCGCGACGCGCACGAGCTCCAGCTCCTCGTCCGGCACTCCCTCGACCCACGGCCGCATCAGGGGCTGCAAAGCCTCGACAGAGTCGAAGTCCGCCGAGGTCTCGCCGGGCAGGAGCCGGAACTCCCACCGGTACCGGGTCTCCCCGACGCGCATGTACGTCGCGGCGCGCCCCGGGTCGCAGACCTGGTGGACCCCTTCCCACTGGCCTAGCTCGACGGTGGTGGCCACGTCGATCACCAGCCAGCGCTGCTCGAACCCGAGGTCCTCCATGGTCGTGCCGATGGCGGACCGCGCGACGCTGTTCGCTCCGTCGCAACCCAGGACGTAGGTGGCCAGCACCGAGTCGTGCTCGCCGGTGATCCGGTCGGTGAAGTCGACTCGCACCCGCCCCCTGCCGTCCTGGACGACGTCGGTGACCTCAACGTTGCCCCGGAGGCTGACGGTCGTCTGGTCCTTCAGGTTGGTACGCAGCAGATGCTCGAGCTCAGGCTGGTCGAACATGTTCGCCCGCGGGTGGCCGTGCCGACCCACCTCACGGGCGCGGTCGAACTCCCCGAAGACCCGGTGGTTGCGGTCGACCAGCCGCAGGCCGGCGGCCGGGCGGGAGACGGCCGCGAACTCATCGCCGATACCGATCCGGGTGAGGATGCGGTAGATCTCGTCATCCAGATGAACAGCCCGGGGCTGCGGGTAGACGCCGTCCCACCGGTCGAGGACGAGGCATTGCACGCCGTACTGGCCGAGCAGGGTCGCCACGGTGACCCCCACGGGGCCGGCACCGACGATGACGACCGGGATCGGGTCGATGCCGTTGCGTGATGAGATGTTCATGACAGGCCTTCTAGGACGAGGACGAGGTAGCTCAGGGCGACGACTCCCAGGACGACGGCGGGCGCCAGCTCACGCAGCCCGTCGCCGTTGCGCAGGTGGGTCATGATCGCGCCGCCGAGCAGGAGCAGCAGCCCCAACCCGGCGAGGGCGCCGACCGCGGGGAATGCCGCCCCGGCCACCAGGCCCGCGACGCCGAGGAACTCGAGCACCCCGATCCGCCGGTAGGCCGCGACACTGAAGCCCACGTGCTCGGCCCGGGTGCGCATGGCGGGAACGGCAGCGAGCTTGGCCGAGCCCAGCACCGCGAAGGCGGCAACAAGCATCGCCGCGAGGATGGTCGTTGTGTTCACTGGATCTCCTGTTCCTCGAGCCGCCACGAGACCGCGAAGCGGTCCAGGGCCTCCTTGACCGGGGCCTCGTCCGCGCCCTCAGCCAAACCGACCACGGCCTCGACCGTGCCGCCCTCGACGACCGCGCGAACGCTCTTGACCTGCGGCAGGTCGCGCAACGCATCCGCGATCGCCTCCCGAGTGGCCTCGGCACGCAGGACCGGCTTGTATGGCTTGCCCACGGAGGTGACCGGGAGGGTGTCGAGTACGGTCACCGTCTTGGGTGCCGCTGCTTCCTCGGGGCTGTGCTCGCGGGCCCATTCCCTGAGCTCGTCGGGTGAGGCCGTCGCGCCAGGTGTGAGGGTCACGAAAGCGACGGGCACCTCACCCGAGTGGACGTCGGGCCGCCCGACCGCCTGCGCGCCGGTGACGTCCGGATGCAAGAGCAGCGCGTTCTCGACCGCGGCCGGATCGATGTTGTGACCGCCACGGATGATCAGGTCCTTGGCGCGACCGGTGAGGTGGACGAAGCCGTCGTCGTCGACACGCGCGAGATCGCCGGTGTTCAGCCATCCGTCGCGCAGCTTGCCCATCCCGTCGAGCACGGGACCGTCGGGGCCACGCTCGCAGACGTAGCCGGGGAACACGGTCGGGCCCTTGATGGCGAGCACACCGACCTGCCCGGGCGGGAGGTCGACCCAGTCCCCCTCGGCGGTGACCTCGATGACCTTCACCTGCTGGTAGGGCATGCGCTGGCCCACCGTCCCGGCCCGCGGGTGGTCGGGGAAGCTGAGCACGCTGGCGCACGTGGCCTCGGTGAGGCCGTAGCCCTCGACGAGCCGGATGCCGGTGGCGGACTCGAAGCCCTCCCGGACCGCATGCGGCAGCGGTGACGCGCCGACGATGGCGAAGCGGAGGCTGCTGATGTCTGCGTCGACCGGGCACCCGGCGAGGACGGCGTACACGGTGGGCACGGCGCTCATCGTGCTGATCCGATGATGCTCGACCAGCTTCCAGAAGTGCGCGTAGAGCGCCACGTCGCGGTAGCCCTGGGGGCCTGCCCACACGACCTGTTGGCCCTTGAACAGCGGCGCCAGCGTGGTGACGAGGAGCGCGTTGACGTGGAAGAGCGGAAGTGCAGCGAACACGACCGCGTCCTCGTCCAGCAGGCCGTTGGCGGCGATCATCCACGCATCGCTGACCTCGTTGGCATGGGTGTGCGCGGCAAGCTTCGGCGTGCCAGTGGTGCCACCGGTGTGGAACAGGGCAGCGACCTCAGCGGCGGAAGGCAAGTCCCCGACGAATGCGTCGCGAGGCTGTGCCTCTGCTGCAGCGGACAGGTAGGCGACGCGTACTCCGTCGATGACCGGGAGCCGTTCCGGCTCCGGCCCCCCTGCTGTGGGCCGGAGGACGAGGAGTGCATCCAGGTCGCCCTCGGCGGCGAGCTCCTGGGCCGTCTTCCACACGTCGGGGGCGAGTTCAGGCCCCGCGGCGACGAGGACCCGCCCGAGCGACCTCCGCAACAGCACGCGGACGGTCTCCTCCGACAGGCTGCCGTTGACCGGCGCGGCGATACCCGCGAGCCCGGCCGCCAATGTCGCGGTGATGAGCTCGTCGCAGTTCGGCGACAGCAGCGCGACCGCATCGCCCCTGCGGACGCCGACGGCGTGCAGCACGTTGGCGTACGCGTGTACGTCGGCGAGCAGGCCGCTGAAGGTGCGCCGCACCGGGTGCTCCCACCGCGCGGCGTCAGGCAGGACCGAGAGCGCGACCCGCTCCGGCCACAGGTCGGCGGCCCGCACGAGCAGGTCGTACGTCGTCCCAGGCAGGCCCCGGTCCGCGAGCGGCACCGCCTCGATGTCAGCGAGGTCGCCCGGCCCGGTGTACACCGGCCACAGCAGATCGGCCATCATGCGGCCTTGACGAGCATGCGCTGGCGGCCGAGGTCGATCGCGCCGTCGTCGGTGCCGATCGCGACCTCGACCCGGTCGCCCGGCTGGAGGTACTTCGGGTTGCCGGCCTGGCGCTTGAAGAAGAGCTTCCACTTGGTCGCGGCGGGCAGCAGGTTGCCGATGATCTCCACAGGCTTCGGGGGAGCGCTCAGTGCAGTCCCGGCCGGGGTGCCGGTCAGCAGGAGGTCGCCCGGCTCGAGCCGCTGGAACCTGCTCAGCGCCTGCAGCGCCTTGACGGGCGGGTAGATCATGTCGCCGGAGACGGGCATGTCCTGGCGGATCTCGCCATTGACCCAGAGCCGCAGCCGCAGGTCACCGAAGCGCTTGAGCTCGTCGGCGTCCAGGAGGACCAGCTCCGGACCGACCGGGGTGAAGGTCGGGTAGGACTTGGACTCGAAGAACTGCGTCTTGGGCAGCTGCAGATCACGCGCGGAGACGTCGTTGGTCACCACCAGCCCGGCGACGAACGAGCTCAGGTTCTCTTCGGTGACCTTGGTGCCGACCGGAATCGTGCTGCCGATGACCAGGGCGATCTCCACCTCGTAGTCGAGGAACCGTACGTGGGCGGGGCGGACGATGTCGTCGTACGGGCCGCTGATCGAGCCGGAGGCCTTGCGGAAGAACGTCAGCGGGATCGACTCGGGGTTGAGGCCGGCGTCCTTCGCGTGGCTCGCGAAGTTGGTCATCTGCGCGACGACGCGGCACGGCGCGGTCACCGGCGACACCAGGTCCAGAGTCTCGGGGTCGACGGTCTCCTCGGTCGCGAACGCCCGCTCGATCGCGTCGCGAGCGACCAGCAGCTCGCGGGTGGTCGTGGCGTCGGAGTCGATGCGGGCTGCGCCGCTCGGCGAACGGACCCACCACGCGTCGGCGGTGCGCAGGATCGTGATAGTCATGAAGTGGCTGCTTTCAGGAGGCCCCGGAGGCGGGTGAGGTCGAACTCGTTGTGGCCGCGGAGCGCGCCGGGCATCGCGGCGAGCTCCCGCAGGGACTCCCTAGGGGTCAGCCCCAGGAAGTCCTTGGTGGCCGGCGGCCCCCACTGGGCCAGTTCGGACGCGGTCATCGTCGACCAGCCCGGCTCGAGGGTGGAGTCGAACAGGTCACCGTCGGCGAAGTGCTCGACCAGGAAGCCGTCGGGGTCGCGCCAGTAGTCGAAGATCTGGCTGCCCTCGATGTGCCGGCCGATCCCCCACGACCGGTGGTAGCCCTGGTCGAGCAGGTACTCGCCGCCGGCGGCCAGGGTGTCGAGGTCGGCGACCTGGTACGCCGAGTGCACGTACCGGTTCCGGGGTCCGAGCAGCATGGCCATCGTGTGGTGGTCGGTGGGCGTCATGCCACGGTCGCAGCGGATGAAGCTCATCGTCGGGCCGCGGTCCCGCTGGCCGGCGAAGTACTTGAAGTCACTGACGATCAGGCCCAGATGCTCGAGGTACCAGTTCAAAGTCTTGATGTAGGAGGTCGTCTGCAGCACGACATGGCCCAGGCGCTGGATCCTGGCCGGCTCACGCGGCGGGCGCTGGGTGTCGTTCGTCCGGGTGACCTCGTGCCCGAAGTTGAACGTCCGCGTGGGCTGGCTCGGGAGGTCCGCGAGCTGATGAGTGTCGGCCACGACCCGCACCATTGCCCCGCTCGGGTCGGTCAGGTCTACGCTGAGCCCTCCCAGGGACTCCGGCAGCTTGCTGGCCTTCGCACCCGTAGCGTCGGCGAGGCGGAGCACGTCGCTCGAGTCGACGGCTCGGAACGCCGCGCCGAGGTACTTCGAGGGTCCACGCCGAACGATCACGCACGTCGAACCCGCGTCGCTGCGCAGCTGCAGCTCGTCCGCGGTACGGGAAACGGTGGAGAAGCCGAAGGCGTGGGCGAACCGCTCGGAGGCAGAGAGGTCGGGCTTCTGGAACTCCAGCCAGGCCAGGTCCTCCACCTTGACCACCGGGTTGGCCGCCCGGCCAGGGTGCTCGCCGCGCCGTGCGCCCACGTCGCTATGCAGGTCGTTGTGCGTTCCGTGGTGGCTGTTCATCACCGCTCCTCCTGAATGGGTGCCGAAATCGTCACTCACGAGGCTACCCTCAGTCAAGACCTTCTGAAGAAACCGTCATTTCTGACTGGACCGGGTAGGATGAGTCGCGTATCCGAGGGAGACGCCATGAGTGACGCACCGACTCAGCAGGGGAACCGACTGGATCGACGCAAGGCAAGGACCCGAGCCGCCCTCATCCGGGCAGCGCAGACCCTGATCGCCGAAGGCAGGACCAACGTCCCGGTCCTGGAGATCACCCAGGCCGCCGATGTCGGCATGGGGTCGTTCTACAACCACTTCGAGACCAAGGAGCAGCTCTTCGACGCCGCCGTCGAGTCGGTCATGGACTCCTACGGGCAGCTGCTCGACGCCCTGACAGCGGACATCGTCGACCCGGCCGAGGTGTTCGCGACCAGCTTCCGGCTCGCCGGGCGACTCCACCGCCGCGAGCCCGAGATGAGCCGCGTGCTGCTCAACAACGCGCTGGGCCTGCTGAGCTCCGACGACGGACTGGCCCCGCGGGCCCGCAGAGACATCCAGGCCGGCGTGGACGCTGGCCACTTCAAGGTCGACGACATCGACCTCGCGGTCACGATGGCGGCGGGCGCGCTGTTCTGCCTCGGCCAGCTGCTCTACAACCAGCCCGGCCGTGACGACGCCATTGCCGCCGACCACCTCGCCGAGGACCTGCTGCGCGTGTTCGGCGTACCGGCGAAGCAGGCGCGCCGGATCTGCACCCTGCCGTTGCCGGACCCCGACGCGGTCCAGGGCAACGGATCCGCCGCCTGATCGGTTCATGCCGTGCCGGCCGTCGCCCGGAGACGGCCGACAGGCACCTTCCTTCCGAAGGCGACCACCGTCGTGCCGAGCTCGGTCAGGTTGGCCGTCGACAGCTGCCCCGTCCGCGCCCTCCGCCTCACCTAAGCAGCTCCTGCTCGTGCTGCACCCATCATCGCCGGAGGCAGGCTCGGGCTGGACTCCACTTCGGAACGACCCGCGACCTCTGGGCCCTGGGCGAGAGGTTTCCAGGCTCACCAAGGCTCCGCTGACTCCCGCCAGCCTTCGCCATCCTTCCGTGTGATGAGAGCCTCCATCAAACCCGGGATGCTTCTATATCTGTCAACCGGTCGGGACCGGGTGCGCGGCTAGGGTGCGGAACGGCTGGCGGGCGAGGTAGCGCTTGAGCTCTCTAGGTCAAGTCACGCAGCGAGAAGCCGCTGTTCGCCGCGGTGTCGGGAGGGGTCGTAGGGGGTGTCGGTGGTCCAGCATGCCCAGATCACGCGCACCCAGCCTCGGGCGAGGATTCGGACGGCGTGTGGGT
>DASVKO010000203.1:0-3119 GCA_036385355.1 Dermatophilaceae bacterium | reverse complement strand
CTGCACTTCCTGGTGCCGTTCGTCGACAAGGTGCGGGCAAGCGTCGACCTGCGTGAGCAGGTCGTGTCGTTCACCCCGCAGCCGGTGATCACCTCGGACAACCTCGTGGTCAACATCGACACGGTCATCTACTACTCGGTCATCGACTCCAAGTCGGCGGTCTACGAGATCGCCAACTTCATCCAGGGCATCGAGCAGCTGACCGTCACCACCCTGCGTAACGTCATCGGCTCCCTCGACCTCGAGCAGACGCTGACCAGCCGCGACCAGATCAACGCGGCCTTGCGTGGGGTTCTCGACGAGGCGACGGGCAAGTGGGGCATCCGGGTCAACCGGGTCGAGCTCAAGGCTATCGACCCGCCCCGGTCGGTGCAGGACTCGATGGAGAAGCAGATGCGCGCGGAGCGTGACCGCCGCGCGACCATCCTCACTGCGGAAGGCATCAAGCAGTCGGCCATCCTGACCGCCGAGGGCGAGAAGCAGAGCCAGATCCTTCGCGCAGAGGGTTCCGCGCAGGCGCGCATCCTCGAGGCGCAGGGCCAGTCCCGCGCGATCACCCAGGTGTTCGAGGCCATCCACCGCGGGAAGCCCGACCAGAAGCTCCTCGCCTACCAGTACCTTCAGATCCTGCCGCAGCTAGCACGCGGTGACTCCAACAAGATGTGGATCATCCCCAGCGAGCTCACGGACGCCCTCAAGGGGATCGGCAGCGCTCTGGGTGGCAGGGACGTCGAGGACCCGGGCGACAAGTGGGTCGACACCGGTGAGGTCCTGCCGAACGCCTTTGACGAGACCACTCTGGAGGACCCGGCCCAGGCCCTGGCCGAGGCCCGCGGTCAGGCGGCCGGCGCGACCGCGGAGGCAGAGAGCCACGCCACCGCGAGCGAGCGTCGGGCCCGCCCGTACGGCCGGCCGGCGGCCGACTCCCTGGAGGACCAGGCGTCAGCCCTGCACGAGTCCGAGCTCGACGACGATCAGGGCCCGCCGAGCCAGGGCCGGTAGCACCCGCGCACGCAGGCACCCGGTCGCCCTCGTTAGGGTGGCCGGGTGCCCTGGTATGAAGTCATCGCGCTGCTGGCGGCAGGGATGGCCGCAGGGACGATCAACACCATCGTCGGCGCCGGCACTCTGATCACCTTCCCCACGCTGCTGTTCTTCGGGTATCCGCCGGTGGTGGCCAACGTCTCCAACACGGTTGGCCTGGTCGCCGGCGGCATCACCGGAATCCATGGCTACCGCAGGGAGCTGGTGGGCCACGGCCGCATCCTCCGACGGTTGATGCCGGCGTCGTTCCTGGGCGCGGTGGTCGGTGCCATCCTCCTGCTGTGGCTCCCCGAGTCCGCGTTCGACGCCATCGTCCCGGTCCTCATCGCCGCCGCACTCCTGCTGGTTCTGCTGGGGCCGCGGATCCAGGCGTGGGCCGCCGTCCGCCATCCGGACCATGACAGCAGTGGACGGCGCCTGCTGTTGACGGCGGGCATCTTTGCCTCCGGGGTGTATGGCGGCTACTTCGGGGCCGCGCAGGGAGTCCTGATGGTGGGCATCATGAGCATTCTGACGGCCATCAGCCTGCAGAGCATCAACGGTCTGAAGAACGTGCTGGGCACCGTGGTCAACGCCGTTGCGGCGGTGACCTTCATCCTGGTCGCCCCGGACCGGGTCAACTGGACCGTTGCCGCCCTGATCGCGGTGGGTGCCCTCGCCGGCGGGTACATCGGATCACGGGTTGGCCGCCGGCTGCCCCCGGCGGCACTTCGCGCCGTGATCGTCGTGGTGGGCGTCCTGGCCATCACGAAGATGGTCGTCTGAGCCGGGTGCCCGAGCAGATGCCTGAACGGCTGCCCGCACAGATGCCTGAACGGCTGCCCGAACGGCTGGCGGAACCGATGCCTGAACTTGAGCCCGAACTGCGGCCCGAACAGAAGTGAGTGCCTGACATGCCGATCGAGATCAGCGACCCGGGCGACGAACGGGTGCGCGACTACTTCACCCTGACGGACGTGAAGCTGCGCACCAGGCTCGAGCCCGAGCGCGGGCTGTACCTGGCCGAGAGCGAGAAGGTCATCCGGCGGGCGCTGGCCGCCGGGCACCGGCCGCGGTCCTTCCTGATGGGGCAGCGCTGGGTCACCGACCTGTCGGACATGGTCGAGACGGCCGAGTCGCAGGGCGTGCCGGTGTATGTCGCGCAGGCCGCCATCATCGAGTCGATGACCGGGTTCCACCTCCATCGTGGGGCTCTGGCGTCGATGCACCGGCCGCCGCTGGTCGCCCCCGAGGAGCTGTTGCAGCGTGCGCTGAAGGGGAGGACGTCCCGGGTGGTCGTCCTCGAGGACATCGTCGACCACACGAACATGGGCGCGGTGTTCCGCAGCTGTGCCGCGCTGGGGGTCGACGCCGTGCTGATCACCCCGCGGTGCGCCGACCCGCTTTACCGGCGTGCCGTGCGGGTCTCCATGGGCACGGTGTTCCAGGTGCCCTGGACGCGCATCGACCCCTGGCCGGCCGGGATGCAGGTGCTGAGGGATCACGGTTTCACCGTTGCCGCCTTCGCCCTGGGTGATGGGGCGATCAGCCTGGACGACCTCGCGGCGGATCAGCCCGACCGGCTCGCGCTCGTCTTCGGAACCGAGGGCGACGGTCTCTCCCGGCTGGCAGTCAAGGGCGCTGACCTGGTGGTGAAGATCCCGATGGCCGGGGGAGTGGACTCCCTGAACATCGCCTCGGCCAGTGCCGTCGGAATCTGGGCCCTGCGCGCAGCTCCTTCCGTGCCCGAGCCCAGCCCTAGCCCGTTGTCGGGGGCCTGACCAGGCTTCAGCTCCGGATCCGTGCGGCCATCATCCTCGGTGCGATGGTCGCAGTGGACTCCGAGACCGCGCTAGCAGGTGTAGCTGGCCGAGATCACCCCGCGAGCCAGCGTGTGGCCAAGCATCGTGAACGCGGCCACCGCGGCGCTGGCGGTGTCGTCCAGGCCCAGGTCGTCGGTGTCGAGCGCATGCACCGCGAACAGGTAGCGGTGGTTCTGGTCGCCCGCAGGCGGAGCGGCACCGTCATACTTCTTGTCGCCGAAGTCGTTGACCACGTGGAAGGCACCCCGAGGGGCGCTCTCGGCGGTCCCGGCC
>DASVKO010000202.1:0-2084 GCA_036385355.1 Dermatophilaceae bacterium | reverse complement strand
CTCAGATCGATACCGCCGGCTCCACCTGTTCTACGGCCGTGTCGTCGTGACCGCGCAGCGTGATCTCCTGCAGGAACCAGGTCAGCGCGAACGCGACCAGCACAACCGGGACGGCGGACTCGAACACCGTGCTCAGTGCTGCGACGAAAGAGGAGATCACCGGCCCGCGTACAGCCGCCGGCAGAGCGGCAATCACCTGTGGAGAGCCGGTCAGCTGCGAGGTGTTCACTCCATGCAGCGCGGCAGCGGGCAGCCTTTGCGCCAGCTCGGAGGCGAGCCGGTTGGCCAGGACGGTCCCGAAGATCGCGGTACCGAAGGTGCCACCCATCGACCGGAAGAACGTCGCCGACGAGGTGGCCACCCCCATGTCCCGCGGGTTGACGGAGTTCTGCATGGCAAGGACGATGACCTGCATGACCAGGCCGATCCCCACCCCGAGGGTCAGCATGAACAGGGCCGTCCGCCAGTAGGAAGTGTCCGCGCCCAGGGTCGAGAGAAGCGCCAACCCCGCGGCGGTGATGGCGGTCCCGGCGATCGGGAAGCGCCTATAGCGGCCGGTCGTGGTGATCCGTCGCCCGGAGCCGACCGAGGCTGCGAACAGGCCTGCCATCAGCGGCAGCAGCTCCAGGCCGGACTGCGTCGGCGAGACGCCGCGGACGATCTGCAGGTACACCGGCAGGAACACGATTGCCCCGAACATCGCGAAGCCGATGGCGAACCCGATCCCGCTGGACACCGAGAAGATCCGGTTGCGGAACAGCCGCAGCGGCAGGATCGGCTCCACGGCGCGCGCCTCCCAAAGGAGGAACACCGCAGACAGCAGGAGACCACCGCCCAACAGACCGATGGTCTGCGCGGAGGCCCATCCGGCATCGCCGCCGTTGACTAGACCAAGCAACAGCGTCGTCACGCCGGCCACCAGGAGTCCGGCGCCGAGGTAGTCGATGCTGTGCTCGCGGCGGACGTGCCGCAGCCCGTGCAGTGCGCGGTCTGTGACGACCAGCGCGACGATGCCCAGCGGGATGTTGATGAAGAAGATCCAGTGCCAGGACAGGTGCTCGACGAAGAAGCCGCCGAGCAGCGGGCCGGCGACCGAGGAGACGGCGAACACCGCGCCGAAGTAGCCCTGGTAGCGGCCGCGTTCGCGGGGCGGAATGACGTCGCCGATGATTGCGAACGCCAGCGCCATCAGGCCTCCGGCGCCGAGCCCCTGGATCCCGCGGGCCCCGATGAGCTGCCACATCTGTGTCGACAGTCCGGCCAGCGCCGAGCCGATGAGGAACACGATGATAGCGAACCGGAACACCGGCTTGCGGCCGTAGAGGTCGGAGATCTTGCCGTACAGCGGGGTGGAGGCCGTCGAGGCCAGCAGGTACGCGGTCACCACCCAGGACAGGTGCTGGAGCCCGCCGAGGTCACCGACGATGGTCGGCAGCGCGGTGGACACGATGGTCTGGTCGAGGGCGGCCAGCAGCATGCCCGTCATCAGCCCGGACAGGATGACCATGATCTGGCGGTGCGTGAAGCGGGTGGGCACCACGCCGCCGAGCTGGGCTGGTGAGTCAATGGTGGGGTCGGTCACAACTTCTCCACTATCTGTTCGGTTCGTGCAGGTTCGTGGGTCGGGGGACGTGTGTGCGCCTCGGCCCGGGACAGATCGTCGGCCAGCCGGCGCAGGAGCTGGCGCAGGGCGCCCCGGTCGTCCTGCGGCCAGTGGGCGACCGCGTCACGGATCGTTGCGGCCCGGTGGTCCATCAGGCGAGCCAGGACGTCGACGCCGCGTGCTGTGATGGCGATCCGCTGGGCCCGGGCGTCATCGGGGTCAGCGGTGCGCGCGACCATGCCCTGCTGTTCCAGAGACCGCAGGTGGCGGCTGATGGTCGACAGGTCCAGACGCATCTGCGCAGCCAGATCGGAGGGACGGACCATCCCCAGCCGGCGCGTCTCGTGCAGCACCGCCAAGCCGGCCTTGTCGACCGGCTCGTCCACGGGCAGACGGGACAGCCTCAGGACCACCGCATAGAGCGCGCCAGAAAGCTCGTCATCCTCCATCGTGCAGACAGTTGCTTGCACCATACAAGTAT
>DASVKO010000201.1:0-6666 GCA_036385355.1 Dermatophilaceae bacterium | reverse complement strand
CGCTCGGGCGGGAACCAGGCGGTGACGAACGGAACACCCACGGCGAAGGCAGTGCCGCCGATACCGAGGAAGAACCCGCCGATCAGCAGGGTCGTCATCGACTTCTGACCGGCCAGCCCGATGAACAGGACCGGCACGATGGTGGCCACCGAGACCAGCGGGAACATCACCCGGCCGCCGTACTTGTCCGTCAGTGCCCCCACCGGGATCCGGCCCAGGGCCCCGACGATCACCGGCACTGCGACGATCAACGCCTGCTGGGAGCCCGACAGCCCCAGCAGCTCCTTGTAACGGGGGCCCAGCGGACTGAGCAGGGCCCAGGCCCAGAAGTTCAGCGCGAAACCCAGCGTGGCCAGCGCCAGCATCACCATCGGCCGGCGGCTGCCCGGGCTGGCTGTAACGCCGGAGTTCGTATGGTTGGCAGGGTTGGTCATCGGGTCCCCCGTAGTTGCGTCAGCAGTGTCCACGACAGCTTCCTCACGTTCGTTTTTCTACCGCACTAATGGAGTTGGCGCGCGTCGAGACTCACGGCCGGGAAAGGGTGGTGACACACAGGCCCGGGGTCACGAAAGGGATCAGTCGGGTGGCGCCGACCGTGCCGCCCAGCTCGGCGAGCGCGCCCTGGATGATTCCCAGGTGGGCACCACACACCACGTCCGGGTTGATGACGGCCAGCTCGCGGAACGGGCAGCGGTGCAGGTTGATGGAGGTGCCGTCGGCACTCACCTCGGGCGCGAAGCCGGTGTCGCCGAGCATCCGCACGACGGCGGCAATGGCGGCGTCCTCGCTGATCGGGGCCTCGCCTGATGTGCCGTCGCCGGGCTGGTGGTGCTCCGTCAGCTTGGCCCAGCTCCGCCCGGCGTTGATCGCGGCCTCGCCGGGGCGTTCGCTCGTGGCAACGATGTGCTGGGCCAGCACCTCGGCGAGGAGCCGGTAGTCACGCTCGCCGTCCGGCGCCGCGGTCGCCTCGTAGACCACCCGCGGGCGGCCCGGTCCGCTCGGGGCCTCGCTGCGCCGGATGGCGTACCCGGCGTCAACCAGCAGGTCGAGGTGGGAGCGCACGGTGTTCTGGTGCAGCCCCACGTGCTCGGCGATCTCAACGACCCCCAGCGGCTCGCCGCGCGAGCGCAGCAGCTCGAGCACCGCCGTTCGGCTGGTGCTCGCCAACACCTGGTGAGAGCTCAAGCCTGAGCGGCCTGACTTGGCGTGACCCGTTGTCGAACCGTTCCGTACCGGAGAACGGGGCTCCGAGCTGATCACCGGTCCTGGGGATGGGGACATGACTGTAGTTTTCCTGATCATTGACGTAAAAACAAGTCCAGTCGTGGAAACCGGACCCAGCGTCACGCCATACCGGGGCCCGCCGGCGTCAGGCCATACCGGGGCCCGCCGGCGTCAGGCGATACCGAGGCGCCGCGCCACCTCGTGGCCGCCCATCTGCGCGACGACCCCCGGGTCGCCCACGACGATGAGCTGATCGGTGGCTCGCGAGAGGCCGACGTAGAGCCGTTCGCGCGACCGGTCCGAGGCCTTGTCCTGGTTGATGCACAGCACGACCGCGCGACGCTCAAGTCCCTTGCAGCCGAGCACGTGACCGTAGAACACGTCGTCCTCGTCCCAGAAAGAACGCCAGTAGCTCGCCGGATCGGAATCCGAGCCGCGCTCGATCTGAACCGGGTGACGCTTCCCGGTGGTCAGCAGCATCACCTCGTGCGACTTCCACCCGGCCGCCAGCAACCGGTCGACCTGCTCGTCGGCGATCTCGACAGCATCCTCGGGAGCGCAGCGCACGAACTCGACCTCCGGCCCGTCTCCACCCTTGAGAACCATCCGCATGGGCGCCAGCGGGTTGAAGGCCTCGCCGATCTGCCTCGTGTTGCGCAGGTTGTGGTCGAGGATCAGGGGTACCAAGGGCACGGGAGGGCCGCCATACCGCTGGAAGATGCGCTGGTTCTCGTCGGAGTAGACGAACAGTCCCCCGGTCTCCTGGTCCTTCAACGCGCCCATGATCGGGGCCCACCACGAGTCCGCGAAGTCCTGGGACTCGTCGACGATGACCGCGTCAAACTTCTTCCCGTCGGGCAGGCCGGCCGACAGGTCCCGCATCAGCGCGGGGAGCTCGATCTCCCAGAAGTCGGAGTTGTCACGCGTGCCATCCGGCGCCCCCCAGGTGCGACCGAGCGCATGGAACGTGCCCACGAAGGCAGGTCGGTCCTTGCGCTCCCAGGTTGCCACCACGCGATTGAGGTATGCCGCCAGACCGAGCGAGTAGCAGATCAGGGCAACCCGCTGCGCCTTGTGGCCCCCGCGACCGCGTGAGAGCTGCCTGGCCTGGGTCAGCGCCAGCACCGTCTTGCCGCTCCCGGCGCCGCCACGGACCTCGACCCGGTTGAGCAGTCGCGTCACCTGCAGCAAAGTGGCCTGCTCGAGCGTGAGCCGGTCGACCTCGGCCGACCGGGCCTGCGCGTCGGCGGAGATGTCGAAGACGGGCAGGTGCCGCCCATGCAAGATCTCCACGATGAGGTCCACGTCGTCGGCGCTCGGCGGCACGTTCCCGGTCTCCTGCCTGACCACGACGTCCTGCAGCCGGCCCGCGAGATCGGCGATGTCGCCCCTGCCGTGCACAGCCCACCGCGGACAGTCAGGCATCGAGAAGTCGTCGTGGAGCTCGGTGTTGGGCAACGCGACCGAGTGCGCCCAGCGAATGCGCCTGCGCGACGAGTTGCGCCAGCGAGGGTCGCTCTCGACATACTTCCGGATGGCGTACTTCGTCGTGCGCGCCTGGTCGACGGGCTCGAAGGTGCGCGTGTCGTTGCCGGACTGACGCCACTCGCCTCCGACCACACCCACGCTGCCCCCCTTGACCTCGATCACCACGACGCCGACCTCACTGATGATCGCGACGATGTCAGCCTCGTGGTCCTTCACCTCGTCGCTGAGCCGGAGGTTGGCCATCAGGACGTCATCGCGGCCGAGCCCTGACCGGAGCGCCTCCCAGACCTCACGCTCAGTCGCAGTCTCGAACTTGGGATGCTCCGGGATCAGCCGGGGACCCATCAGCACGAACCCCGGACCTGTTGCAGCGACGGCGCGACGAGCGCCCGGAACCACGCAGCCTCAACGGCCATGCGCCCAACCCCTTTCGACCCACGAGAGATTCTGCCACGAGGGGGGCAGAGCGCGGGAAACCGACCAAGATGCGGCGCCGACCACCCGCCATGTTTCGACAGGCCAAGAACGGACGGGACACCTACGCTTTGTCCATCAGGTGTGCAGCCGGGGCAGAGGGCGCCGTTGACAACTAGATGACGTCTGGGGGAAGCAGTGATGGAGATCAACCGTCGGGACATGCTCAAGGGAGCAGCGGTCGCCACCGCCGGGTCACTGACGATTCTCACCGGTGCCGGACCCGCGTCAGCGGCCTCGCACCCGACGCTTCGCGTGGGATCACGCGGGTCACAGGTGCTTGCCCTTCAGCATCGGCTCACCTCGCTCGGCTACTGGCTCGGCGGGCAGGACGGGCAGTTCGGCGACCTGACCCGGCAGGCCGTGGTCGCCATCCAGAAAGTCGCCGGCCTGTCCCGCGACGGCATCTGCGGACCGGCCACCTGGTCACGGGTGGATGCGGGCACCCGGCCCCGCGCCCGGTCTTCCAGGGGTCACGTCGTGGAGATCAGAAAGGCGACCCAGACGCTGCTCATCGTCGACTCCGGCGTCGTCAGGCGGATCTACAACACGAGCACCGGCTCCAACCAGCGGTATCTGCAGGGGGGCAGGTGGCACATCGCCGTCACCCCCTCAGGCAGCTTCAAGGTGTTCCGCCGGGTCAACGCCTGGGACAGCGGCCCCCTGGGAAGCCTGTACCGCCCCCAGTACTTCAACGGCGGCATTGCCGTCCACGGCTACACCTCGGTCCCGTCCACGCCTGCCTCGCACGGCTGCTGCCGGGTGAGCCTGCGAGCAATGGACAACCTGTGGGGTGTCGGAGGGATACGGGTCGGCACCCCCGTCCTCGTCTACTGACAGCTCAGGAATCTGGGAGGATCCTCATGCTCATCGCCAACAACCTCATCACAGACAGCGTCATCACCGACGACCTCATCACCGAGAACGTCATCACCGACAGCATCATCACTGACAGCATCATCACCGACAGCATCATCACCGACAACACCCTCACCGACAACACCCTCACTGACACCTCAGCCGCCGACATCGCGGGCGCCGTGACGCCGGGTCCCATGGTCATCCACGGACTCGAAGGGCTGCGCGCCGCCGTGGGCACCGACCTCGGGGTGAGTCCCTGGGTGACCATCGAGCAGGAGTCGGTCAACACCTTCGCGCAGGTCATCCACGACGACCAGTGGATCCACGTCGACCCGCTGCGGGCCAAGGACGGGCCCTTCGGTGGAACCATCGCGCACGGGTTCCTCACCATGGGCCTGGCCACCAGCCTGCTCTGGGGAGTTGCCACGGTCTCCGACGTGGAGGTCATTCTCAACTACGGCCTCAACAAGGTTCGTTTCCCGGCCCCCGTCATGGTGGGCTCGCGGCTGCGGATGCACGTCTCGATAGCCGAGGCCAAGGAGATCAAGGGCGGCCTCGAAGTGGTCTACCACCTCGTGTACGAGTCCGAGGGCACGACCAAGCCCCCCTGCGTTGCCGACGCGGTCCTTCGCTACTACGTCTGAGACAAGGATCTGCCCGCGCAGCTGCTGAGGCGGCTGGTCAGGCGACTGCTTCCACCTGGTCCATGGCTTTGTAGATCCGCTTCTCCGACACCGGATGAGCAGTCCCCAGCGTCTGTGCGAAGAGACTGACCCTCAGCTCCTCGATCATCCACCGGAGCTCCTGCACGTCAGCACCTGCCCGCCGCGCGACCGGGAGCGCCGCGACGAGCGTGTCGTACTCGGCCTGAACGCGGGCGACGGTGTCCATCAGCGACGCATCGCGGCTCACCTGTGAGGGCGCACGGTCGCAGCGCACGAGTATGCCGCGCAGGTAGCGTTCCAGATCCCGCAACCTCGCAAACCGTGTCTCCGCCACGAATCCCGGATACAACAGCGACCTCAGCTGAGCCTGCAGGTCGGCCTTCACCTCCGCCATCACCGGGCTGGTCATCGCCGCCAGCGCGAGCTCGACCTCTCGCGACCGGACCATCAACGGCTCGACCAGGTCGATGACGTCCATGACCCGTGCCACGACCTGCGAACGGACCAGACGCAGCGTCTCCTCGAACTCGGCCGGCCCGAGCACCTGACCACCGGGCTGCTCGGCCACGATGGAGTCGACCGCCGCGGCGAGGCAGTCCTGCAGGAGGTCGGGCACGCTGCCGTGCGGGTTGTGGCCCAGGGCGAGCCGCTGGGCGTTGGTCAACAGCGCCAGCACGCGCTTCCACGGAGCCGTGGTGTTAAGCAGCAGCAGGCGGCGTACGCCGAGCCTGGTCGCTGCGTCACGCTCCTGCTCGGAGGCGAGCACCTCGAGGGCGACGCTGTCACCGTGGTCCACCACTGCCGGGAAGCCCTGGATGACCTGGTCACCGACCCCGTGCTCGAAGGTCGCCGGCAGGGCGCCGAAAGTCCACTGCTGCAGGCCCTTCTGCTCCACGGACCTGGCAGCCCGCCGCATGGTCTGGCGAAGCTGTGGTGCGAGCTGCTGCTGCAGCGCGGCCAGCTCCTTGCCCTCCCCCACGACCGTCCCGGCACGGTCCTCGACCCGGAAGGTGATGCGGAGGTGGTCGGGGACCCGCGACCAGTCCCACTCGTCGGCCGGGATCCGGACGCCGGTCATCTCTCGCAGTGCACGCCCGAGCTCATCGGTAAGAGCGCCGCCAGCGGGGTCGGCAGAAGCCAGCGCGGCGTGGGCACGATCCGGCGCAGGCACGAAGTTGCGGCGGGTCGCCTTGGGCAGCGACTTCAGCAGGGCGACCGCAAGGTCCTGTCTCAATCCGGCCACCTGCCAGTCGAACCCCTCGTCGTCGACCTGGTTGAGGACCTCCAGGGGGATGTGGACCGTGACACCGTCGGCGGCGCCTCCCGGCTCGAACTGGTACGTCACCGGCAGCGAGATACCGTTCTGCTCCCACACCTGCGGGTAGTCCTGCGCGCTGACCGCATCAGCGTCATCCTTGACCAGCAGCTCCTCGGTGAGGGTGAGCAGGTCGGGCTGGGTGTGGCGTTCATGCTTCCACCACGAGTCGAAGTGCTGGGCAGAGACGACCCCGGCCGGAAGCCGCTCGTCGTAGAAGTCGACCAGAGTCTCGTCGTCGACCAGGATGTCGCGACGCCTGGCACGAGCTTCGAGCTCGGTGAGCCGGGTGACCAGGGCCCTGTTGTCGTGGAAGAACCGGTGATGCGTCTCCCAGTCACCCTCGACCAGGGCGTGCCGGATGAAGAGGTCGCGCGACTCCTCGGGGTTGATCTTCGCGTAGCCCACCTTTCGTCCCGCAACCAGCGGGACGCCATACAGGGTGACCTTCTCCAGGGCCACAGCCGAGCCGCGCTTCTTCTCCCAGTGCGGCTCGCTGTAGCTGCGTTTGACCAGGTGCTGGGCGAGGCGCTCGATCTCCGCGGGGTCTGTCCGGGCGTTGAAGCGCGCCCACAGCCGGGTGGTCTCGACGAGCTCGGCCGACATCACCCACTGCGGCTGCTTCTTGAAGAGTGACGA
>DASVKO010000200.1:0-12004 GCA_036385355.1 Dermatophilaceae bacterium | reverse complement strand
TTCATCCCCCGCGTCGGACCGTTCGCCCTCTACGGCCTGCTGTTCACCATCGTCGTGCTCTTCGCCCTGCAAGGTAAGGCGATCACCAGCAACCCCCTTGACGTGGCCCGGATCGCCCTGCCGCTGCTGGTCTACTTCGCGGTGATGTGGGGTGGCGGGTACGCCCTGGGCGCCGGCCTGGGCCTGGGCTACCAGCGGACGACGACCCTGGCGTTCACCGCAGCCGGCAACAACTTCGAGCTGGCCATCGCCGTCGCGATCGCCACGTTCGGGGTGACGTCCGGGCAGGCTCTGGCGGGCGTCGTCGGACCGCTCATCGAGGTGCCGGTCCTGGTGGGACTGGTCTACGTCAGCCTCGCGCTGCGCAAGCGGTTCACCCCGACATCTCCACTGACCTCAACCTCATCGCAGCCCTGACAAGGAGCAGACCGTGGCCTCACCGCCCGCCAAGCCCGCGCCATCCGCCGAGTACACCCGGATCGTGGACGACCTGACCTACCGCTACGACGGCGTCTTCAGCCGGGGGACCGTCCAGCGGGCAGTCGACCAGGCTCGCGCCACCCTGGGGCCGGTCGCCAAGTTTCCCAACTTCCTGCCGATCCTGACCGAGCGCTTCGCCCGCGACCAGCTCCTGGCCGCAGCCCAGGCCGAAGGCAAGATCGCCACTGGCATCCCGGAGATCCTGTTCGTCTGCGTCCACAACGCCGGCCGATCCCAGATGGCCGCGGCCCTGGCCAGGCACCTGTCCGCGGGCAAGGTCCACGTTCGCTCCGCCGGCTCGCAGCCCACCCAGGAGATCCACCCGCTGACCATCCAGTCCCTGGCCGAACGGGGCATCGAGATCACCGAAGCCTTCCCCAAGCCACTGACCGACGACGTCGTCCACGCCGCCGACGTGATCGTCACCATGGGGTGCGGCGACGCCTGCCCGATCTTTCCCGGCAAACGCTACGAGGACTGGGATGTCGCCGACCCCGCCGGCCAGCCCATTGAGGCGGTACGGGCGATCCGCGACGACATCCAGGCCCGGGTCACCACCCTGCTCGGCGAGATCCTGCACCAGTCCTGACCGCCGACGCCGTACAGGCCTGCGACGTGGTGATCACGATGGGCTGCGGTGACGCCTGCCCGATGCTCCGTATCGCGAGGTTCCTTCCCAGGTCCGCACAACATTCGACGTGCCTGATGCTGCGGAGCGGTCCGCGGCGGGCGGAGCCGTGACCTTGCTTCATGATGGCACTGTGAGCAGTCTTGAGCGGGCGTGGAAGAGGCCGCGTGAACGCACGCTTGTCGAGGTGCTGCGTTGTACGGCGGACGGCCATCCCGAAGACCCGGCGATTGACGACGGGCACGTTGTCCTGACCTACCGCGACCTGATGGCGGCGGTGGGAGCCCTTGCCGGGCGGCTCGCGGCCGGCGGTGTGCTGCCGGGAGACCGGGTCGGAGTCCGGATGCCGTCGGGGTCCTCTGATCTGTATGTCGCGGTTCTCGGCGTCCTGGCTGCGGGTGCCGCCTACGTGCCGGTTGACGCCGACGACCCGCAGGAGCGTGCCGATCTCGTCTTCTCGGCGGCGGGCGTCGCAGCCGTGCTCGGCGAGGACGACGAGCTGCAGATCCGTGAGGCCGCCCATCGGCCGGCTTCACGAGCACCCGGGGAACCTGCGCGGCCGGGTGGGCCGGGTGGGCCACTGCCGGACGACGACGCCTGGGTCATCTTCACGTCGGGCTCGACGGGTGCTCCGAAGGGTGTCGCGGTCACCCACCGTTCGGCTGCGGCCTTCGTGGACGCCGAGGCCCGGCTCTTTGTGAAGGACGCTCCCCTGGGCCCCGGGGATCGCGTCCTGGCGGGTCTGTCCGTGGCCTTCGACGCGTCGTGCGAGGAGATGTGGCTCGCCTGGAGGCACGGAGCCTGCCTGGTGCCCGCACCCCGTGCCCTGGTCCGCAGCGGCATGGACCTGGCGCCCTGGCTGGTCGACCGGGCCATCACGGTGGTCTCGACAGTCCCGACCCTGGCGTCGCTGTGGCCGCCAGACACCCTGGGCGCGGTCCGGCTGCTGATCTTCGGTGGTGAGGCTTGTCCCCCTGAGCTCGTCGAACGGCTGGCGGTGGGGGAGCGTGAGGTGTGGAACACCTACGGTCCCACCGAGGCAACAGTGGTGGCTTGTGCAGCCCGCCTGTATGCCGGTACGCCGGTACGGATTGGCGTCCCCCTGGACGGCTGGGACCTCGCCGTCGTCGACAAGGAGGGCAGCCGTGTCGCAGCCGGCGAGGTTGGCGAGCTGATCATCGGCGGGGTCGGCCTGGCCCGCTACCTCGACGAGACGCTGAGCATGGAGCGCTTTGCGCCGATGCCCTCGCTGGGATGGGACCGCGCCTACCGCAGCGGCGACCTCGTGCGCGCCGAACCCGAGGGTCTGGTGTTCGTGGGCCGGGCTGACGACCAGGTCAAGGTCGGCGGGCGGCGGATCGAGCTCGGAGAGGTCGATGCCGCGCTGCTCGGGCTGGACGGCATCGCGGGTGCTGCGGCAGCCGTGCGAACAACAGCCGCGGGCAACCGGGTGCTGGTCGGCTATGTGACCTTGGCCCAGGGTGCCGTGCTGGACCGGCAGGCAGCGGTGAGCACCCTGCGTACCAGCCTGCCGGCTGCCCTGGTCCCGTTGCTGGCCGTCGTTGACGACATACCCACCCGGACCTCCGGCAAGGTCGACCGCGAGGGCTTGCCCTGGCCCCTGGCTTCGGTGCCGGTGGACGGTGCCGCGCCCTCGCCAGAGCTGACCGGAACCGCTGGCTGGCTCGCCGGACCGTGGTCCCGGGTGCTGGGGATGACGGGCTCCGATGCCGGAACGGACTTCTTCGAGAACGGGGGCGGCAGCCTCTCGGCCGCACAGCTGGTTGCGGCCCTGCGCGAGCGCTACCCGCAGGTGGCGGTGGCCGACGTCTACGAGAACCCCCGGCTGGGGCAGCTCGCCGAGCGACTCGACGAGCTGGCCCCCGTCGGCCCGTCGGCGCAACCCACCCGGAAGGTCGAGCCGCTGCCCGGTCGGGCCCGGCTGGTTCAACAGGTCGTCTCCGTGGCCCTGACCTTCGTAACCGGAGCGCGCTGGCTGACCTGGGTCGCAGCCGGCGCCAACCTCTTCGCGCTCGCCGGAGGCCCGGGGTGGCTTCCCGTCACGTCGTGGTGGTGGGTGCTGGCCGGATGGCTGTTCCTGGTCAGCCCGTGGGGCCGGATGGGTCTGACCGTGGGTGCTGCCCGCCTGCTGCTGCGCTCGGTCCGCCCGGGCAGGTATCCGCGGGGAGGCGGGATGCACCTTCGCCTCTGGGCTGCCGAGGCGGTCGCCGACGTGCTCGGTGCGACCAGCCTGTCCGGTGCCCCGTGGATCGCGTACTACGCGCGGGCGCTGGGCGCCTCGGTGGGCCGGGGCGTGGACCTGCATGCCGTCCCTCCTCTCACCGGGCTGATGACTCTGGGCAGGGGTGCCTCGGTGGCACCCGAGGTCGACCTCTGCGGTCACTGGCTTGACGGGGACGTCCTGCACATCGGCCGGGTCAGGATCGACGCCGGCGCCAACGTGGGATCGCGCAGCGTCCTGCTCCCGGGCGCGCGGGTCGGCCAGGACGCGGAGGTGGCGCCGGGCAGCGGGGTCGCCGGTTCCGTGCCCCCCGGCGAGCTGTGGGCCGGGTCGCCGGCGACCTTCGTCGGTGTGGCCCGCCGCAACTGGCCTCAGCACCGCCCGCCGCGGCGAGTCCGGTGGGTGCCGATCTACGTCGTCACCTCGGCGGCGCTGGCCTGCCTGCCGCTGGTCTCCGCGGCAGCCGGACTGGCCGTGCTCTGGCCCGCGGTGCGGCATACCGCCGGCCCGGCGGACGCCATCCCTGCGATCGCGGTGCTGGTGCTGCCGGCCACCGTCGTGGGCCTGGCTGTCCAGGCCGTGCTGACCCTGCTGTTCGTCCGGTTGTTCGGGCTGGGGCTGCGCCCCGGTTTCCACCCGGTACGCAGCCGCCAGGGGTGGCAGGTCTGGGCAACGGAGCGGCTGATGGACGACGCCCGCGACTACCTGTATCCCCTGTATGCCAGCCTGATCACCCCGGCGTGGCTGCGGGGGCTCGGGGCAAAGGTGGGCCGCGGTGTCGAGGCCTCGACCGTGTTGATGCTGCCGGTCATGACGACGGTGGGAAAGGACGCCTTCCTGGCCGACGACACGCTCGTGGGATCGTACGAGCTGGCCGGCGGGTGGCTTCGGATCGAGCGCGCCAAGGTCGGCAAGCGGGCCTTCCTGGGGAACTCGGGCATGGCCGGACCGGGCCGGGTCGTGCGCAAGAACAGCCTGGTCGCGGTCCTGTCCGCTGCGCCGCGCGGGGCCAAGGCAGGGACGTCGTGGCTGGGCAGCCCGCCTGTGCAGCTCCGGCGCAGCGCTGCCTCGGGGGACCAGAGCCGGACCTTCTCCCCGCCGACCTCGGTCAAGGTCCAGCGAGGGCTGGTCGAGCTCTGCCGCCTCGTGCCCGTCGCCCTGTCTGCCGGCCTGGGCCTGGGCGCCGCCCTCACGCTGGTCGGCGCCCTGCAGCGGTGGGGAGGGCCGGTGACGCTGCTGATCGCCGGACCGCTGCTCTTCGTGGTGGGGATCCTGGCCGCGGCGGTTGCGGTGGCGGCGAAGTGGGCGCTGGTCGGTCGTCATCAGGTGGTCGAGTACCCCCTGTGGAGCCCCTTCGTCTGGCGCAACGAGCTGGCCGATGCCTTCCTGGAGACGGTGGCCGTTCCCTGGTTCGTTCGCGGCAACCTGGCCACGCCGGCCTTCGTCATCTGGTTGCGGTGCCTGGGCGCACGAATCGGACGCGGCGTGTGGTGCGAGTCGTACTGGCTGCCCGAACCCGATCTGGTGCGACTGGGCGACGGCGCGACGGTCAACCGAGGTTGCGTGCTGCAGACCCACCTGTTTCATGATCGGATCATGAACATGGACACGGTGACCCTTCAGCCGGGGGCAACCCTCGGCCCGCAGAGCGTCATCCTGCCGGCGGCCCGCCTGGGTGAGGGTGCCACGGTCGGCCCGTCCTCCCTGGTACTGCGCGGGGACGAGGTCCCGGCAGGATCGCGCTGGACCGGCAACCCGATCGCACCATGGACTTGAGATGGACGTGAGGTGGACGTGAGCCGGCCGGGGCAACGCGGCGCGGCGGAGGCGGATCCGTACCTGCCGGCCCACGGCGACCTGACCTTTGACGTGGAGTCCTACGAGATCGAGCTGGACTACCAGGTGTCGAGCAACCACCTTGACGCCCGGGTGCAGATCGTCGTGCTGGCGAACCAGGCGCTGGAGGTGATCAGCCTGGACCTGCAGGGCCTGGACGTCAGGAAGGTGAGCGTCAACGGCCAGCGGCCGGCCAAGTACTCGGCTGGCGCCGGAAAGCTACGAATCCGACTTGTCGACGCCGTCTCGGCGGGCGAGCGGATCGTGGTCGCCATCCGGTATGGCGGAGCGCCCCGGCCGCTGCGCAGCACCTGGGGTGAGGTGGGCTGGGAAGAGCTGTCGGACGGCGTGATCGTGGCTGGACAGCCCGGCGGTGCACCGTCCTGGTTCCCGTGCAACGACCGCCCCGGCAACAAGGCGACCTACCGGTTGACCGTGACCACCGAGTCGGCATACACGGTGCTGGCGAACGGGCGGCTTGTCGCCCGGCGACGGGGAGCGAGCCGGACCACCTGGAGCTTCGAGCAGTGGCAGCCGATGGCGACCTACCTGGCGACCGTGCAGATCGGCCGCTACGAGAGACGCGAGCTCGCCGGATCAGCGGTACCTCAGCTGCTTCTCGTGCCTGCGAAGCTCCGACGCGCTGCCACGGCGGACCTTGCCCGCCAGCCGGAGATGCTGAGCGTGTTCGAGGGTCTCTTCGGGCCCTACCCTTTCGACGCGTACACGGTCGTCGTCACCCAGGACGACCTCGAGATGCCGCTGGAGGCGCAGGGACTCGCGGTCTTCGGCGCCAATCACCTCGAAGGGACCCAGGGGCTCGAACGTCTCGTGGCCCACGAGCTGGCTCACCAGTGGTTCGGGAACAGCCTCACCCTGGGGATCTGGAGTGACATCTGGCTGCACGAGGGGTTCGCCTGCTACGCGGAATGGCTGTGGTCCGAACGCTCCGGCGGAAGACCGGCCGACGTCCTGGCCCGCCGGCATCACCAGCGACTGGCGGGCGCTGCCCAGGATCTGCGGCTGACAGACCCCGGGGCCGAGTCGATGTTCGACGACCGGCTCTACAAGCGCGGGGCCCTCGCGCTGCATGCGCTGCGGCTGACCCTCGGCGACGACACCTTCTTCGCGATGATCGGGGCCTGGGTGGCTGAGCACCGGTTCGGCACCGTGACCACCGAGCTCTTCGAGGAGCATGCTGCGCGGTACGGCAGGACCGGGGCGCTCCTGGAGCGGTGGCTGCACGGGATGCCTCTCCCGGACCTGCCGTCAGCCTGATCCGGGCACCTGCCGCAGATCGACCCCTACGGGCAGGTGGGCAAGGACCGCGACGGCCGCCACGTGGTCGTCATCCACGGGGATGTCGCTGATCTGCACGTGCCGGGGCGGCGGCTGGCCGGCGTTCCAGGCCGTCAGGGCCGCGGGCCGGTGCGGAGCCGAGACCTCCAGAGCGGCGGGGTCGACGGCCAGGCCATGCCCGGTGGCCTTCAGAACCGCCTCCTTGCGCGCCCAGTAGACGGCCCGGGCCCTGCCCTGCGCCGCCGGGGCGCAACGCTCGACCTCGGTGCGCTCCGCGTTGGTCAGGGCAACGCCGTCGAAACCCTCGAACCCGGTGGCAGCAACTCTCTCGACGTCGACCCCGACCGGGCCGGCGTCCGTGGCGGCGACGATCACCTGGTGGCTCGTGCGGGAGAGGCTGACGTGCCAGCGAACTGCGACGGGTGGCGCGACCACGACCGGCCTGCCGTGCGAGCTGCCGCACCTGGGGCAGTGATACGCCAGCCGCACCAGCTCAGCAGGGGTATCGGCCAGGCGCCCGACCATCGTCTTGAGAAGCATCCGGGAGGTCAGGAAGACGCGCCGGTCCTCCACCTTCCGAAGCCTGTCGAACCGGCCGCGCTCGGTCTCGTCGAGCCAGTCAGCAGGGGACACGTCGACGCTGCCGGGCGACCAGGTCACATGCGCCGTGTCGGTCATCGCGCGAACCTCCATGCCGACGCGTCGCAGTGCCGTACCTATTGTCCTCTCCCGACCGTGCGTCTGCGCACCACCGGGTTGAACAAGCCCATCCCGCGGACGAGCAGGTGCGGTTACTCCTTCACAGATTTTCTCAGCGCGGTTGACCGCATCGAGGCACGATGAGCAGTTAGGCTCCCCTGATCACACGAACTCGGGGAGGTCGCGATGCCACAGGACAAGCCGAACATCCTGGTGATCTGGGGAGATGACATCGGGATCTCGAACCTGAGCTGTTACAGCGACGGGTTGATGGGGTACCGGACGCCGCACATCGACCGGATCGCCGACGAGGGTGCCAGGTTCACCGACTACTACGGCGAGCAGAGCTGTACCGCGGGTCGGGCGGCCTTCATCACCGGCCAGAACCCGATCCGTACGGGGCTGACGAAGGTCGGGCTGCCCGGTGCCGAGCTCGGGATGCAGGCGAGCACGCCGACGATCGCGACGGCGCTCAAGGCCTGCGGTTATGCGACGGGGCAGTTCGGCAAGAACCATTTTGGCGACCGTGACGAGCACCTCCCGACCCAGCACGGCTTTGACGAGTTCTTCGGCAACCTCTACCACCTCAACGCGGAGGAGGAGCCCGAGCTCGAGGACTACCCGACTCCCGAGGACTTCCCCGACTTCCGGAAGCGGTTCGGGCCGCGAGGGGTGCTGCACACCTGGGCCAACGCTGACGGCACGCAGCGAATCGAGGACACCGGGCCGCTGACCAAGAAGCGGATGGAGACCGTGGACGGTGAGTTCATCGAGGCAGCAACGGACTTCATCAGGGACAAGGCCCAGGCGCAGACGCCGTTCTTCGTGTGGTTCAACTCCACGCACATGCACTTCCGCACGCACACCAAGCCGGAGAGCCGAGGCCAGGCCGGACGGTGGCAGTCGGGCTACCACGACACGATGATCGATCACGACGCGCAGGTCGGTGAGCTGCTAGGCCTGATCGACGAGCTGGGGCTGGCCGAGGACACGATCGTCATCTACTCCACCGACAACGGTCCGCACATGAACTCGTGGCCGGACGCCGGCACGACGCCGTTCCGCGGCGAGAAGAACACCAACTGGGAAGGCGCTTATCGGGTGCCCGCGGTGGTGCGCTGGCCGGGACACATCCCGGCGCACACGGTGCTGAACGGGATCATGGCTCACAACGACTGGTACACGACGTTGCTGGCAGCGGCCGGGGTCCCTGACATCGCTGCTCAGCTCAAGGCGGGTGCGGACCTGAACGGGACGACGTACCGCGTCTATCTCGACGGTCACAACCAGCTGCCCTACATCACCGGCGAGGTCGACTCCAGTCCGCGCAACTTCTTCTTCTACGTCAACGACGACGGTGACCTGACAGCGGTGCGCTACGACAACTGGAAGCTCGTCTTCATGGAGCAGAGGGTGATCGGCACGCTGCAGGTGTGGGCCGAGCCGTTCACCGAGCTGCGCGTGCCGAAGATCTTCAACCTGCGCACAGACCCCTACGAACGCGCCGACTTCACGTCGAACACCTACTGGGACTGGATGCTCGACCACGGCTTCCTCCTCGTCCCGGCGCAGGCCTTCGTCGCGCAGATGGCCGCGTCCTTGCTGGAGTTCCCGCCCACCCAGAAGCCCGCGACCTTCGGCATCTCCCAGGCGATGGCCAAGCTGCAGGCGGGCCTGCCGAGCGCATGAGCGAACCGCACGTCACGTCGCCCGCCGCGGCGCCTCCGGGCGCACCCCCGGCGGGCGACATGATGTGGATCCCCGGCGGCACGTTCCTCATGGGATCTGGGTCGCACTACGCCGAGGAGTCGCCCGCACGTGCCGTGGAGGTCGCCGGCTTCTGGCTCGGGCGCACTACTGTCACCAACGGCGACTACGCGAGGTTCGTCGCGCAGACCGGCTACGTTACCGTGGCAGAGCGCCCGCTTGATCCGGCCGACTTCCCGGGAGCTCCCGCGGAGAACCTCGTCCCCGGCTCGATGGTGTTCACACCGACCTCCGGACCGGTCGACCTGCGCCACCTGAGCCAGTGGTGGACGTGGACTCCCCGAGCCTCCTGGAGACACCCCGAAGGCCCGAGGACGGACCTCATCGGCCGCGAGGACCACCCCGTCGTCCACGTCGCACATGAGGACGCCCAGGCCTACGCCGCCTGGGCAGGACTTGTCCTGCCCACCGAGGCCCAGTGGGAGCGTGCCGCCCGGGGCGGCCTCGAGGGACTCACCTATACCTGGGGTGACGAGCCCGAGGCGGCCGGCGATCGGCGAGCGCACTACTGGCACGGCGACTTCCCCTGGCGCGCCGAGACCGGCTACGGCACGACCGCGCCCGTCGGCAGCTACCCGTCCAACGGCTATGGCCTGTCCGACATGGCCGGCAACGTGTGGGAGTGGACAGACGACTGGTACGTCGAGACCCGCTTCACCGACACCGCGCCCTGCTGTGTCCCACGCGACCCCCGGGGAGGCACCCCCGAGGACAGCCTCGACTCGAGGCAGCCACAGTTCCGCGTGCCACGCAAAGTCATCAAGGGCGGCTCCTTCCTCTGCGCCGACTCCTACTGCCTGCGCTACCGGCCCGCTGCACGACGGCCCCAGATGATCGACACCGGCATGAGCCACATCGGCTTCCGCTGCGCAGCCGAGGCGTCGGCTCTCGCCCGCACCACCTAGTTCGAACAGCTGCCAGTCCGAACAGCTGCCAGTGGTCCTTCGCTCGTGTCAGGTGCGTCGTGACAACGGGTGGGTTGCCGCGAAGGCCGCTTCCTGCCGGCGCACGTCCTGAGCGAGGTTGTCTGCCCCGTTGGGTCACCGGTGCCCCAACGCCTCGGCGGTCGGTGAAGTCAGTCCACCAGGAGGCCAGCTGCGATCGCAGCCCACGACTCGTCGTCGGGGTCGCCACAACCGCGGGCCAGGATGGTGCCGTCGCGGTCAACGACCAGCGCATGCACGTCGTCACTGCCCGGGATGGCCACGAACCGCTGAAAGGCGGCTACGTCGGTGTAGACCGTGATGGTGCGCGCCAGCACGTCGGGGTCACCGATGCCAGCCGTCATCCCACCGTCGATGAACCGGCGCACCGGGCGCCACCGAGTCGACAGGACAGGGACCTCGACGACGGCGACCGGGACGGATCCCGATGCTCCTCGGGGTGTCGGCGGCACCCCGGCCGCGACCGCGCGTTCGATCCAGCGATCTACCAGGGACTGCTGGCCCCGCTGAAACGCCACGACAGTCAGGGTGCGGTCTGCCGGGAAGTCGGCAGGCAGCGCGACGTTGGCCCCCAGCAGGGTGCGACCGTCCACGGCCGGGAAGGCGGCAGGGCTTTCCGCCTGCTCTCGTGGGCGCTCAGGTCTCACCGATTCAGCATGTCCCGACACCGACGCCCGGTCCAGTGCCAGGGACGTCATCTCGAGATGACGGGCCCATTTGGGACGGCACAGACGGTTTCGCGGTGCTGTCTGGCGCTACCCATGCGGCAATCTCAGATGAAGGATGGCGCCGAGCGGGGATGAGGATGCCGAGATCCCACCCCCTGATGCCACGAGCAGACGGTGGGCAAGGGCGAGGCCCAGGCCCGCTCCGGGATGGCCATCGGCGGGGTCCGCGCGGCGCCCGGGTTCGAACACGTGCGGCAGTGAGGCCTCCTTGATCCCCGGTCCGTCGTCTGCGATGTCGATCCTCACGGAGTCGGGATCGCCGTAGACCTCGGTGCGCACTTCTTTGACGGCATACTGAAGTGCGTTGTCCAGGACGGGCACGAGTGCCCGCTCCAGCACGGCAGCGTCCACTCCTGCGCTGGTGTCTCCGGGGTTACGGATCACCACCACCGTCTTGTGCGGGATGGTGTCGGTAAGTCGCGCAGCCACCGAGCGGGCAACCTCGAATGCGTCGCAACGGCCGGCCGGTGCTCCGGTGTCTGTACGAGCCGTGGCCAGGAGCGTCTCCAGAATGTCGCGCATCTCCTCAGCGCTGTGCAGAATCGAAGCGTGTCCTGCGGCAAGCTCTTCGGGGCTATGAGGTCGCTCCCTCAGCAGGTCGGTCTCGGCGATGATGCGTGACAGGGGCGTGCGAAGCTCATGGGAGAGCTCGCCGGCCAGTTGCTTCTCGTGTCTGAGAATCGCCGCGAGCCTGCTGAGCAACGTATCGAGGGTGCTTCCGAGGACAGCCAGTTCGGTTGGTCGCACTTCGTCGCCAAAGCGCCCGGGGCTGTCCCCGATGCTCCAGGCGGCGGCCTGCCGGGTCATGGCCTCTACCGGGGAGAGGGCGCGGGAGACCGCTGATCGCAGGACCAGGAACACTCCGCCCAGGAGCAAGAGGGCGACAAGCGCACTGCCCAGCAGCGCGGCTTGTCTGGTCTGCGCATAAGCAGTGAGCTCGACGGAGGTAACAATCGTCGCCACCTTTCGGCCGTGGGACATCACTGGTTGCGCATACAGCCGGACCGGGAAGGGCTGCCCGGTCACCGAAAACCGGGTTCCTCGCACAGCAAGCGCCTGCGCCTGCGCGCCGATGGCCGTCCGGACTGTCGGTCCTTCGACCAATCGTTGGCCCTGGAAGACCCAGGCTCCCATGTCGATCGCGGCGTCCCCGCCGGTGTCCCGGAACGCGACGTCGCCGGAAGGGGAGATCACGAGCGTGCTGGCAACTGCCTCAGAACGCACCCGAAGCAGGTTGTCGGCCTGAGCGGCCAGCCGACGTGCGAGAACGAGGTTGAACCCGATCGTGACCGCGGCGACCCACAGGGCAAGACCATTGAATTCTCACCCGCAGTTCGACCTCGGCCCGGTCGACGATTCGGTTGGAAATCGGAGCACTGAC
>DASVKO010000199.1:0-33187 GCA_036385355.1 Dermatophilaceae bacterium | reverse complement strand
CCACCCGACCCGACCGGCCGAACAGCTCCGCGAGGTTGCTGCGGGTGGTCAGGGTGTCGGGGGCGTCCGGTCCGAGCGCCCTGCTCTGGAGAGCCAGGAGCTGCTTGCACCTCGTGATCGCTTCGGCAACCCGACCCACGCCGGCGAGCAGTGACGCCACGCTCTTGCGCGTCGTCAGGGTGTTGGGGTTGTCCGGTCCGAGTGCCTTGCTCTGGACGGCCAAGAGCTGCTCGTACGCCGTGATCGCCTCGTCCAGACGACCCGCGCCGGCGAGCAATGATGCCATGGTGTTGCCGGTGGTCAGGGTGTGGGGGGCGTCTGGGCCAAGCAAACGGGTGCGGTCGGCCAGGAGCTGCTGGTACGCCGTGATCGCCTCGGCCACCTGACCGGACCTGGCGAGCCAGGACGCGAAGGCGTCGCGTGTGGTCAGGGTCTGAGGGGCGTCCGGGCCAAGCACCCGGCGCTGGTCGGCCAGGAGCTGCTCGTACGCCGTGATCGCTTCGGCCACCCGACCTGACTCACCAAGCAACCCAGCCAGGTTGTGGCGGGCGGTCAGGGTGTGAGGGGCGTCCGGGCCAAGCACCCTCCTCAGGTCGGCCAGGAGCTGCTCGTACGCCCTGATCGCCTCGGCCACCCGCCCTGACTGGCCGAGCAACGACGCCAGGTTGTTGCGAGTGAACAGTGTGTCGGGGGCGTCCGGGCCGAGCACCCGGGTGCGGTCAGCCAGGAGCTGCTCGTACGCGGTGATCGCCTCGGTCACCCGACCTGACCGGCCGAGCAACCCCACCAGGTTGTTGCGGGTGGTCAGGGTGTCGGGGTCGTCAGGGCCAAGCACCCTGATCTGGTCAGCCAGGAGCTGCTCGAACGCGGCGACCGCCTCGGCCACCCGACCCGACTCGCCGAGCCAGAACGCCAGACTGTTGCGGGTGGTCAGGGTGTCGGGGTTGTCCGGGCCGAGCACCCGGCGTTGGTCGGCCAGCAACCGCTCGTACGCCGTGATCGCCTCGGCCAGCCGACCTGACCGGCCGAGCAGCCACGCCAGGTTGTTGCGGGTGGTCAGGGTGTCGGGGTAGTCAGGGCCGAGCACCCGGCGTTGGTCGGCCCGGAGCTGCTCGAACGCGGTGATCGCCTCGCCCACCCGGCCCGACTCGCCGAGCCAGGACGCCAGGTTGCTGCGGGCGGTCAGGGTCTCGGGGGCGTCTGGGCCAACCACCCGGGTGCGATCGGCCAGGAGCTGCTCGTATGCGGTGATCGCCTCGGCCAGCCGACCCGACTTGGCAAGGAGCCCTGCCAGGGTGCCAGCGATGGTCAGGGTGTCGGGGTTGTCGGGGCCGAGTACTCGGGCGCGGTCGGCCAGCAGCTGCTCGTATGCCGTGATCGCCTCGGCCGCCCGACCGGAGCCGGCCAGCCACCCGGCCAGGTTGTACCGGGTAGCCAGGGTTTGAGGGGCGTCCGGGCCGAGCACCCGGTGCTGGTCGGCCAGCAGCTGCTCGTATGCCGTGATGGCCTCGGCCACCTGACCTGCCCGGCCGAGCCAGGACGCCAGGGTGCCAGCGGTGGTCAGGGTGCGGGGGTCGTCCGGGCCGTGCGCCGTTCTCTGGTCGGCCAGCAGCTGCTCGAACGCCGTGATCGCCTCGGCGAGCCGCCCCGACCTGGCCAGCAACGACGCCAGGTTGTTGCGGGTGGCCAGGGTCTGGGGGGCATCCCGGCCAAGGACGCGGGTGCGGTCGGCCAGCAGCTGCTCGAACGTACTGATCGCCTCGCTCACCCGGCCGGACTCGCCGAGCGACCTGGCCAGGTTGTCGCGGGTGGTCAGGGTGTCGGGGTCGTCCGGGCCCAGCAGCCGGGTGCGGTCGGCCGCCAGCTGCTCGTAGGCCGTGATCGCCGCGGTCACCAGGCCCGATCGGGCGAGCAGCGACGCCAGGTTGTCGCGGGTGGCCAGGGTCTGGGGGGCGTCCGGACCAAGCACTCGGGTCTGTCCGGTCAGCAGCTGCTCGTAGGCCGTGGTCGCCTCGGTCAGCCGGCCCGACCGGGCGAGCAGTGAGGCCAGGGTGCTGCGGGTGGCCACGGTCCTGGCGGCGTCCGGACCTAGCACTCTGGTGCGGTCGGCCAGCAGCTTCTCGTACTCGGTGATCGCCTCGGTCAGCCGGCCCCACCGGGCGAGCAGTGAGGCCAGGGTGCTGCGGGTGGCCACGGTCTTGGCGGCGTCCGGGCCGAACAAGCGGGTGCGGTCGGCCAGCAGCTTCTCGTACTCGGTGATCGCCTCGGCCACCTGGCCCGATCTGGTGAGCAGCGACGCCAGGTTGTTTCGGGTGGTCACGGTCTCGGGATCGCCCGGGCCGAGCATCCGGGTGCGGTCGTCCAGCAGCTGTCTGAACTCGGTGATCGCCTCGGCCAGCCGATCCGACTCGCCGAGCAGCTTCGCCAGGTTGTTGCGGGTGGCCAGGGTGTCGGGGGCGTCCGGGCCGAGCACCCGGGTGCGGGCGGCCAGCAGCTGCTCGAACTCGGTGATCGCCTCGGTCACCCGATCCGACTCGCCGAGCAGCTTCGCCAGGTTGTTGCGGGCGGTCAGCGTGTGCGGGGCGTCCGGGCCCTGCACCCTCCTCTGGTCGGCCACCAGCTGCTCGTACGCCGTGATCGCCTCGGTGACCCGGCCAGAGCGGCCGAGCAAGGACGCCAGGTTGTTGCGCGTGAACAGGGTGTCCGGGGCGTCCGGGCCGAGCACGCGGGTTCGGTCGGCCAGCAGGTGCTCGAACTCGGTGATCGCCTCGCTCACCCGGCCGGAGCGGCCGAGCAGCGACGCCAGGTTGTTGCGGGTGGTGAGGGTGTCGGGGTCGTCCGGGCCGAGCAGCCTCCTCTGGTCGGCGAGCAGCTGCACGTACGCCGTGATCGCCTCGGCCACCCGGCCCGACTCGCCGAGCCAGTACGTCAGGCTGTTGCGGGTGGCCAGGGTGTCGGGGTCGTCCGGGCCCTGCATCCGGGTGAAGTCCGCCAGCAACCGCTCGTACGCCGTGATCGCCTCGCCCACCCGGCCAGAGCGGCCGAGCAGCCAGGCCAGGTTGTTACGGGCGGCCAGGGTGTGGGGGGCGTCCGGGCCGAGCACCCGCCTCTGGTCGGCGAGCAGTCGCACGAACTCCGTGATCGCCTCGGCCACCCGGCCCGACTCGCCGAGCCACGACGCCAGGTTGCTGCGGGTGGCCAGGGTGTCGGGGTCGTCCGGGCCGAGCACCCTCCTCTGGTCGGCCAGCAGCTGCTCGAACTCCGTGATCGCCTGGGCCACCCGGCCCGACTCGCCGAGCAGCGATGCCAGGTTGTTGCGGGTGGTGAGGGTGTCGGGGTCGTCGGGGCCGAGGACCCGGGTGCGGTCGGTCAGCAGCTGTTCGAACGCCTCGATCGCCTCGGGTACCTGACCGGAGTCGCCGAGCCAGTACGTCAGGCTGTTGCGGGTCGCGAGGGTGTCGGGGTCGTCCGGGCCGAGGACCCGGGTGCGGTCGGCGAGCAACCGCTCGTATTCCGTGATCCCTTCGGTCACCCGGCCCGAGGTGACGAGCCGTCTCGCCAGGTTGTTGTGGATGGCCTGGGTGTCGGGGTCGTCCGGGCCGAGCACCCGGGTGCGGTCGGCGAGCAACCGCTCGTATTCCGTGATCGCCTCGGTCACCCGCCCCGACCTGGCCAGCAGCGATGCCAGGTGGCCCCGGGTGGCCAGGGTGTCGGGGTCGTCGGGGCCGAGCACCCGGGTGCGGTCGGCCAGAAGCTGTCTGAACGCCGTGACGGCCTCCGCCACCCGGCCGGAGCGACCGAGCAGCGACGCCAGGTTGTTGCGGGTGGCCACGGTTTCGGGGGCGTCCGGGCCGAGCACTCTCCGCTGGTCGGAGAGCAGCTGTTCACAGCTGGTGATCGCCTCGGTCACCTGGCCCGACTCGGCGAGCAGTGACGCGAGGTGGCCCCGGGTGGCAAGGGTGTCGGGGTCGTCGGGGCCCAGCAGCCTCATCCGGTCGGCGAGCAGCTGTGTGAAGGCCGTGGTCGCCTCGGCCCCCCGGCCTGACTCGGCGAGCAGCGACGCCAGGTTGGCCCGGGTGCCCAGCGTCTCGGGGTCGTCCGCGCCGAGCACTCTCCTCTGGTCGGCGAGAAGCTGACCGAACGCCGCGGTCGCCTCGTCCAGCCGCCCCGCCTCGGCGAGGGCACTCCCGTACTGGCGGCGGAGCGTCAGCAGCGGGCCGGCGACCGCGGACTCAGCACCGGCAGACCGCAAGGCGGTTTCGGCAACCAGGATCACCAGGCGTTGGCTGTTCACCTCTGGATCCGTGAGCAGCGAGTCGCACAGCGTCACTGCTCCTGCCACGGTCGTCCGGTCCCAGGCGAGCAGTCCCTCACTGGCCAGCGCCACGAGCAGCCGTGCCCGGTGCAGCTCCTGGCCCGGCGACGTGGCCTCACCTGCCGATATCCCCCGCGCCAGGGCTTCATACACCAGACGACGTTCGGCGGCGACAAGGTCGACCCAGGCCTGACCGACTGCGACGTCGTACTGCAGGGGGTCATGGAACCTCTGGTGCCACTCGTTGTCCGTCCGAACCCAGGTGTCCGTATCCGACGGGTGACGCAGCACCGCCGAGACGTCTCCGACGCTCGCGCGCAGCCCTGCCTCGGCCTCTGAAAGCGTCGTGACCAAAGAAGAGTCCCAGCGGGTGTCGCGGAATCCGAGAATGTCGCTGATGGCCGCAGGAGTGCTGAGCGCCGCGACCATCAGCGCTGCGCGACTGTCCCGCGGGAGCTCCTTCCACAGCTGGGTGAACAGGCCTTCGACGTCTCGCGGCAGGCCGGCCACCTCAGCGGCCGTGAGATCGTGCTGTGCCCGGCGCACCGAGCTGATGCCGCACGCCAGCTGCAGGGCCAGCGGGTTCGGGTACGACGCTGCCAGCAGGCTCGCGTTCCCCTCGGAGACGCCGGGCAGCTTCGCGCGGACGATCGCCTGACGATCGCCGGGCGGGAGATCCGGCCAGGCCTCGTCGGTGAGCACCCGGCATACCCGGTCCGGCCGTACCCGCTGGAGCAGCAGGTGCGCCGAGCCGGAGTCTTCGTCCAGCTGGCCCGGTGACGCCGTGGAGATCACCAGGACGGGGGCACTCTGAGCGGCTAGCAGACGAGCCAGCAGCTCTGCGAGGCTCTTGTCGGCGAGGTGAAGATCGTCGATCGTGATCACGATCGGCAGTCCCGCTGCAGCAAGTCGTTCCAGAGCCGGGGCGAGCTCGTCGACCGGGCCAGGCCGTCCCGGCCCGGGGCCTCCCGGATCCGGCAGCGGAGTCGTGTTCACCGGGAGGCGGCGACCCGCCCTGACGTGCCGGCCCCACTTCGCGGCCAGCGCCAGCACCCGCAGGCCGGGAATGTCGAGATACGGCAGGCCGGCAGCGACGCCGAGAACCTCTCCGGCGGCAGTCTCGAACACCTCCCCCTTCGTTGACGACAACCCTGCTCCCAGACGCGCCCCTGGTGAGGCCAGCTGCCGCCACCGTTGCTCCAGCCCCACCTGATGTGTCGCGAACTGGGTCACGTCGTCGGCGAGCGCCTGAGCCGGGGTACCGCTTCGGGTTGCGCACGAGATTCCCCACCAGAACCACTGCGGCACCGCTTCCTGCCCGGCCGCCACGTGCTCGGGGTAGACCCGCTTTCGCAGGGACATCGAGGGCCCGGCAGCACTGGCAACGGGCGCTTCGGGAAGGAAGGACAGGGGCCAGTACTGCGCGCCCGGCTGCCGCTCTGCCGCAAGCCGCCGGTAGAGCTCCTGGACGATCCTGGTCTTCCCGCAGCCGGAAGGCCCTTCGAGAGACCACCAGCGAGGCGTCCCGTACTGGCAGACCTGGTCGAACTCCGCCAGCAGGTGATCCACCAGCTCATGGCGCTGCTCTCCGACGAACGGCGGCTCGTTGGCGTTCACCCCGCTTGTGTCCACGATTTTCAGCCTAACGACATCAGCGCGCCGCAACAGCCCCGGAGGGCCGTGGATCAGTGCTGCACCTCACCGGAGGGCCAGCTCACCACAGGCCTAGCTCGCCAGGCGCCAGGCCTCCGCCACGGCGCGGTAACTGTCCGTTCGGCGCTGCCTGCCCAGGCTCGGGGTGACCAGGACCAGCTCGTCGACCTGTGCGAGCTCCTTCATCTCCAGCAGTCGCTCAGCAACGACCTTGGCGCTGCCGGTCACCATCCGTGCGTCGTCCCGGCGGCTGCCCCGGAAGGCTTCGGAGCGGGCGAAGTCCCGGACCTCTTCCGGCCTCAGCGGCTCCCGCTTGCCGCGGGACAGGTTCTGCATGGTGAGTGCCCAGGCGGCCTCGAACTCCAGGACCGCCTCGTCGTCGTCGCTGGCGAACGCCAGGACCGACATGGCCGAGTACGCCTCTGCCCCGTCGGCCCGCGCAGTGAAGTCGCGGCGATAGCTGCGCAGCACCTCGAAGGCGAGGTCCGGGCTCATGTGGTGGGCGAACACTGCGCTCATCCCGTTCACCGCCGCGAAGTGTGGCCCGTACTGGCTGGAGCCGAGGATGAAGAGCTCCGGTCGTTCGTCCACGACCGGTGCCGCCACCAGCTTCGCGTAGGGGTGTCCGTCGGGGAAGCCGTCGCCGAGGAACGCCATGAGCTCCGCGACCTGCCCGGGGAACTCCGCAGCCACGTCTGCGGCCACGCCCCGGCGCAGCACGTGGGCTGTCAGGGGGTCCGTGCCGGGCGCCCGCCCCAGAGCCAGGTCGATCCGGCCGGGATACATCGCGAGCAGGGTGCGGAACGTCTCGGCGACCTTGAAGGGCGTGTGGTTCGGCAACATGATCCCGGCAGCCCCGACCCGGATCCGTTCCGTGCGTGCGGCGATGTGCGCGGTCAGGATCTCGGGAGCGCTGCAGGCCAGGCTGGACATGTTGTGGTGCTCGGAGACCCAGTAACGCCGGTATCCGGCCGTCTCCACGGCCTGCGCGATGCCGACCGCGCCGGCGATCGACGCGTGCGGACTCTCACCGTGCTCGATGCCGACGAAGTCGAGGACGGACAGCGGGAGGGTCTCTTCGAAGATGGTCACTCAGACATCAAGGTCGCACGTCGTTCCCGTATTCCGTTTCGGTCGCCGTGCGCAGGGAGTCGCTACGCGGGCAGCCGTCCTTCTTGACCGGTACAGAACCGAGGGTTACTGTATCGGTACAGAAACTTCAAGAGATAGGGAATCGATATGAACTCGCTGCCGATCGGACTCGTCCTGGCCAGCCGGGCGACCGCCCAGGAGGCGCTGAGCGCACGACCCGATGCCCCGGTCGTGCCGCACGTCGACCCGGTCCCGGCGTTCCGTCGCACCCGCAAGGTCGTCGCGGGCGGGCTGCGCCACCTGGCCGACGCCGTCGCGCCCCCACTGCCCGTGGCGTACGTCTCCCGGCGCCTTGATGTGTGCGCAGGGACGGAGTAGCACCGTGGGGCGGGTCACCCTGCAGACCATTGCCGACCAGGTCGGTGTGAGCCGGATGACCGTCTCCAACGCGTTCTCCCGTCCTGACCAGCTGTCTGCCAGGCTTCGTGACCAGATACTGGCGGTCGCCAACGAGCTCGGCTATGTCGGACCTGACCCGACCGCCAGAGCCCTGGTCAGCGGGACGGCCGGCACTGTTGGCGTGCTGCTGTCAGAGACCCTGACCAGCGCGCTCACCGACGAGGTCGCCATGGCGTTCCTGGCCGGGATCGCCGACGAGCTCGCGCCGACCGGTCTGGCGCTGACCCTGTTGTCGGCCGCGACACAGGAGGGGATCGTTCCGGCACGAGATGTCGCCATCGATGGCGCCCTGGTCTACTCCTGCAATCCGGACTCCACCGCTGTTGGCTGGCTGATGCGCCGCCGGCTCCCTCTCGTGTTCGTGGACCAGGCCCCTGCGCCGGGCATCGCCAGCGTCAACGTGCAGGACCGGTCCGGCGCACGAGCCGCCGCGCAGCACGTCATCGACCTGGGACATCGACGGGTGGCGATCGTGACGACCGGCTACGAAGGCGAGTTCGGGGTCCTGGCCGATCCGCTGGGCGCAACTGCCGCACACACCGAGCGGCAACGGATGCTCGGCTGGCTCGACGCGCTCGGCGCGGCAGGGATCGAGCCCACCGTCGTCCGCCTGCCCCACGCCAACCCCGACGACGTCGGCCACGCCGCGGCGCAGACGGCCCTCGCCCGCGACGAGCGACCTACGGCCATCCTCTGCTTCTCCGACGCCCTTGCCCGAGGCGTCATCCGCGCGATCCAGGACGCGGGGCTTGAGGTACCGAAGGACGTGTCCGTGGTCGGCTTCGACGACAACCCCCTTGGCCGCCGGACACGACCTGCCCTCACCACCGTGCGTCAGGACTTCGGCGCCAAGGGCCGGGCGGCGGTCGCCGCGCTCACCATCGCCATCGACCGGGCCAAGACGCGACCCGCCACCCGTGGCCGGCACCTGGTGCTCCCCACCGAGCTCGTCATCCGGGACAGCACCGCCCATCCACCACACGACGCCCCGGTGGCCGGCGCGCGCCGCCGCGGCAGTAGACGTACCTAGACCGTGAGGCGCCTGAGGTGGAAACCCCGGGCGCGTTCGTCAGCTGCTGTGACCAGGCCCGGGGCTGGTGCTCTCCTTGATGCTGTCTCCCAGTGACTCCAGAAGTGCCCGGAGGGTGTCGGCGAGAGTGTCGCGTTGCTCCCGGGTCAGCCCGGAGAGCAAGAGGCACTCGGTGTTCACGTGGTCCGGCAGTGCCCTGTCGATGAGCTCGAAACCGTCGGCGGTGAGCTGGACTCGTACGCTGCGGCCATCGGACTCGCTCGGCGCTCGCGTCACGAGCCCGCGGGACTCGAGGCGGTCGAGGCGCTGGGTGATCGCCCCTGAGGTCACCATCGCTGACTGCATGAGCTCGGCCGGGGTCAGGCTGTGCGGCGGATCGCTGCGGCGCAGGGTGGCGAGCACGTCGAAAGCAGCACCGTCAAGCCCGTGCGCAGTGAACGTGCGACGCAGCTGAACGTCCACCAGCCTGCTCAGCCTCGACAGACGCCCGAGCACGGCCATCGGTGAGACATCGAGATCGGGCCGCTGGCCGGCCCACTGCTCGAGCACGTGGTCAACATGATCAGCCATGGTCGGACCCTATCGGTGTCTTAGCGGTGAGGCATCCATCCCTCAGATATATCTTAGCGCTGTGATACATTATCTTAGTGCTAAACAATCGAGTCAGGATCTTGCTGGTGACCGCGCTGGCACCTGCGATATGGGGAACCACCTATTTCGTCACCACCGAGCTCCTGCCCCCTGATCGCCCGCTCGCGGCCGCCGTGGCGCGCGCCCTGCCTTCCGGAATCCTGCTCATCCTGTTCACCCGGCGCCTTCCCTCTGGGGTGTGGTGGTGGCGCTCGCTGGTTCTCGGCGCCCTGAACATCGGCCTCTTCTTCGCCCTGCTGTTCATCGCCGCCTACCGTCTCCCGGGTGGGGTGGCTGCCACCGTGGGCGCCATACAACCGTTCTTCGTCGCCTTCCTCTCCCTTGGCCTGCTCCGGGAGCGCATCACGGTGCGGACGATGATCGCGGCCTGCGCGGGCCTCATCGGGGTCGGCCTCCTCGTGCTGCGAGGGGACGCCCAACTTGATGCCCTGGGTGTGGCTGCCGCTGTCGGCGGGGCGCTCGTGATGGCGACCGGCGTTGTCCTGAGCAAACGGTGGACCTCCCCGGCACCACTGCTCGCGATCACCGGGTGGCAGCTCACCGCCGGCGGACTGCTCCTGCTGCCGGTCGCCTTGCTCGTCGAGGGACCGCCACCGGAGTCCCTCACCGCCGTGAACGTCTCGGGATACGCCTACCTGGCCATCGTCGGTGCCGCACTTGCCTATGCCCTCTGGTTTCGGGGCATCCGGGAGCTCAGCCCGACGAACGTCACCTTCCTGGGCCTGCTCAGCCCTCTGGTGGCTACCGCCATCGGCTGGTTCGCCCTCGACCAGCAGCTCACCGCGATACAGGCCGTGGGGGCGGTCATCGTGCTGGCCTCGATCGTTGTTGCCCAGCGGCCGAGCTCTCGCGGCAAGCAGAGGCAGCAACCCGCCAGCGACCTGATGGCCCGGGATCTACGACAGCTGCATCGCCGCGACCACGTCAATGCCGTCGGTTGCGATGACGAGCAGCTGTCACGTCCGGACCTTGTCAGATCGCTTTCGTACGAACAGGATCGGCGGATCAGTCGCGCCGAACCTGCCGGACTGGTCGCTGCTGCCGTGCGTCGAGGCATCCCATCGCAGGTCGGCCAGGGTGCGCCGGTCCCTGGCGACGAGCCGGCCGGTCGGTAGTGCTGCCGCCTGCGGCTCGACCCCGGGCGGGATCCGGCCGAAGGCGGTGACGGTCGTGAGGTACCAGTGGCCGGCGACCCGTCGAGACCCAGAGCGGGCACGGCTGAGGCCGGCTTCGATCGGTGACCACGGTGACCACGGTGATGACGCGACGACCCATCCACTGTCGGCTTTGACTGTGAGTGGCCCGGCGCGCGTGGCGACTGCAGGCCTGCCGCTCGCCGGACTCGCCGTACGTGGAACACCCGGGGGCACACGTGCCCGGTGACTTCGAGGAGGATGGGCTCATGACAATGATCGACAGTGCCGAGAGCGGACGTCGCCTGCGATGCGCGCTCTTCGTGGATTTCGACAACGTGTACATCGGGCTGCAACGCCTCGACCCCAGCGCCGCCGAGGCGTTCGCCAGCGCCCCGGCTCACTGGCTCACCTCGCTGGAGACCGGCAACGACGCGGACGGTGAGTTCTCCAGGCGGTTCCTGGTGCGGGCCTGCTACCTGAACCCCTCGGTCTTCTCACAGTTCCGGCCCAACTTCACGCGTGCAGGTTTCAGCGTCGTCGACTGCCCTTCGCTGACCCAGCAGGGCAAGAGCAGCGCCGACATCAACCTGGTGCTCGATGCCGTGGACGCCCTGAGCGCAGAGACCCGGTACGACGAGTTCGTGATCCTGTCGGCGGACGCCGACTTCACCCCCCTCGCGCTCCGTTGCCGGGCGGCCGATCGACGCGTCACGATCATCACCGCAGGGCCGGCCGCGAGCGCCTACCGGGCTGTGGCGGACACCGTCATCACGGCAGACGAGCTCGCCGAGCTGGTGAAGCATCCCGAACAGGCAGCCATGGAGGAAGCCCCAGTCCAGACCGTCGAGAAGGGGCGGAGGCCGTCCCGGACCTCGTCGCCGAGCACCCCGCCGAAGGTCGGAACGTCCCCGAACAGCCCGGCGCGCAAAGCCGTCCTGCGCCTCGTTCGTTCGGCCGACCGCCCACTGGCGGGCAGCGTGGTGGCCCAGGCCGCCCTGAAGTCGGACCCCACGCTGTCCACGTCGGGGTGGGAGGGGGCAGGGGCCTTCTTCCCCTGGCTCGCCCAGGCGGTCCAGGAACTCGGTGCTGCGTCCCGTCCCGCTCCCGGGTTCGTGTGGGATCCGAAGCGATTCAGCGAGGCGGACCTTCAGGGCGCGGGCGCTGTTGACCTGCCGCCCCTGCAGCGCCAGGTGGTTGACGTCACGGACATCCCGAACCTGCCGGCCGAGCGCTACCGAATCCTGCTGACCACGCTGGCCGATGACGTGACCGCGGTCCCGTTCGACCGGCCGGAGACGTCAAAGCGCGTACGCGACGCCTGTCAGGCGGCCGGTGAGCCGATCGGCAGGGCGTCGGTGAACACGGTCATCGCCGGTGTTCTGTACGCCGGGCTCGACCTTGCCGCGAAGCCCACCGCGATGAAGGTCGCCGAGACCTGGGCCGACAACGTCGTCGGGCTGTGTCGGGGGGCCCGGATGGAGCTCAGTCCGCAGGACGTCGCAGCGATCCGCGCCTGGGTCGGAGGCGGACTGCTCAAGAAGTAGGTCGGCTGTGGCCCGGTGCAGCGCGCTCGTCCGGCACCGGCACCGGCACCGGCTCAGCGCGGCCCGGACACGACGTGTGTCGCGTGCTGATCAGGCGGCTCGCAGACGCGAGTCGGTGCCACGCGAGGGGGTTGACCTGCGGGTGGTGTCGGGAGCCCCTCGAGCTGTCGCCAGCCACCGCGGCGATAGGCAGGTGTGGCGGTCGCCAGGATCAGCAGGGCCGCGGCAGCGCTGCCGATCATGACCAGGCACATGGCACGGGCGTCGCCGCCGAGTATGCCGACCAGCGGGCTGACGACCCCCGCCACGCCGGCCTGCAGTGCGCCGATGAAGGCCGCAGCCGTGCCCGCGATCTCGCCGTGCCTGCTGAGTGCTATCGCAGAGGCGTTCGGCGGGATGAACTGGATGAGGCCCAGCGTCACCCACAGCGCGGCGAGCAGCCCGGGCAACCCGCCCCACCCGGTCAGCGCAACGATCAGGAGCACGACGGCCGCGATGACGAGCAGTGGCACGGCACCGCGCAGGATGCGGATCGGCGAGAGCCGCCGAACGAGCGAGGCGTTGATCTGGGCGCCCCCCACGAGCGCGAGACCGTTCATGGCGAACAGGAGCGCGAACTGGTTCGCCGAGAGGCCGAAACCCTCCCGGAACACGAACGGGGACCCGATGACGTAGCTCATCAGCACCGCCATACCGAGCCCGGGGAGAACTGCGATGGCGACGAAGTGATGGTCGCGCAACAGGGCCCGGTACCCGTGCAGCGCGGGGCGCAGGCCCGCGGCGCGTCGTCGCCCGGGCAGAAGCGTCTCGGGTAGCCGGCGCCACACCGCGAGCCACAGCACAGCCCCGAACACCGCGAGTCCGACGAATACCGCGCGCCAGCCCCACTGCCCCGCGATCAGCCCGCCGACCGTGGGTGCGAACAACGGCGCCACCCCGATCACGAGCATGAGCCGGGACAGCAGCCTGGACGCGTCGGAGCCGGTGAAACGGTCGCGGATCACGGCGATCGCGACCACCGTGGCCGCCGCGTTGAAGAACCCCTGGACGACGCGAAGCGCGATAAGGGCCCCGATGCCGGGCGCCAGCGCGCACAGCAGCGAGATGACGATATGCAGCGCGATGCCGATGAGCACGGGTCGCCGCCGTCCGAAGCGGTCTGAGAGGGGACCCACGACCAGCTGGCCGATGGCGCCGCCCACCAGGACGCCGGTCATGGTGAGCTGGACGGCTGTGGTGGTGGTGTGCAGGTCGCGCGCGACATCTGGCAGCGACGGAAGGTAGATGTCGCTCGTGACCGCCGGCAGGGCGCACATCAGGCCGAGCAGAAGGACATATTTGGCGTTCGGCCGGTAAGCGCTCGGGTTCGCGGGTCTGCCGGTAGTCATCCCGACAATTCTCCCACCCCGATCCATCCCCGGGGACTCAGGTGCGTTTCCGCGAGAGCCGGCGGTTCCTCAGGATGCCGATCGGGCGCCCCGCGAAGATCAGGAACAGCGCGTACATGTTGACCGCGGGGACGAGAACGGCCAGCAGGAGCGCCACGAGGAGGAGGCCCGTGGTCAGCACCGACTGGAAGAGGCCCAGCTGCTCTTCACAGTCCGGATGCAGCAGGTGTGGACCCCGCAGGATCATCCACTCCATGAGCCCCATCGATGCGTTGGTGACGAGGATGGTGCCGATGTAGATGCCGTGGGTCAGCGGGTCGTCGCCCGGCGAGCTGGACAGCAGGTTCGCCGCGAAGGGCAGGAAGACGATGCAGCACAACCAGAACAGGTTGACCCTGACCAGCGCGGAGGTGTAGCCGTCGAAGAGCTCGAAGACCCGGTGATGAATCAGCCAGAATCGTCCGATGAGGGCGAAGGTGATGGCGAATCCGGCGAGCGTGGCGGCGTGGGACTGAAGGACCTCGCGCGCCGGATGGGTGCTGACCTGGTTGGCGACGTCGACGAGCGGGAGGATCAGGAGGGTGATGGCGATGGCGACGGTGGCGTCGGAGAAGTTCACCAGGCGGTCGAGGCCACGGGGGGTCCGCCTGTCCTCCTCCAGACGCTCGTCGACCTCCGTCACGATGTCGGTCCCGGGGTTCTCGTTCACCGGAGCCGTCCATTCTGCGGGTCTCGGCTCCTGCATGACCGCATTCAGTTCGCAGAACCGGGTGCTGGGGCTGTGGCGGGGGTGCGTGCCGTGGTGCGTGGGAGCCAGAGCGTGAAGAGGGCACCCAGGGCGACGACGGCCGCGCCGGTGAGGACGGCCGAACGCAGGCCGGCGCTGTAGCCGTCCGGGGTGAGGGTGCCACCGTTCGCCCGGAACACCGCGACGAGCACGGCCACCCCCAGTGCAACGCCGATCTCCCGGATCGTGGAGTTGGTCGAGCTTGCCGTGGCGTGGTCGTCGGGTGCCATGTCGGCCAGCACGGCGGTGGCGCTCGGTGCGAACGTCAGCCCCATCCCGATCCCGGCCAGGATGAAGCCGGGCACAAGATCCAGGTAGGGGGTGGAGGCGCCGGCCGCCAGAGCGAGCCAGGCCAGTCCCAGAGCCTGGAGAGTCAGCCCGGTCCCGAGCAGCACGCGCACGCCGACCCGCGGCGCGAGGAGTCCGGCGATCGGCGCGACGATCATCGGCGCCGCGGTCCAGGGCAGCGTGCGGATCCCGGCCTCGAGCGGGGTGTACCCGTCCACGATCTGCAGGTACTGGGCCAGCAGGAACACCGCCCCGAACATCCCGAGGGTGAAGGCGAGCGAGGCCACGTTGGCGACCGAGAAGCTGCGCGAGCGGAACAGCCGCAGCGGCACCAGCGGGTATGCGGTCCGCCCCTCGTGCCGGATGAACGCGGCGATCAGCGTCACCCCCGCCACGAGTGCGCCGGCTACCGGGACGGAACCCCAGCCCAGGTCGCCCGCCCGGACGATGCCCCAGATCGCGGCCAGCACGCCCGACCCGACCAGGGCGAGGCCCAGGAGGTCGAGTGGCTGGCGACGGCCGTGGGACTCGGGCAGCGCACGCAGGATCAGCGGAATGGCAACGATCGCGACGGGCACATTGAGCCAGAAGATCGCCTGCCAGGAGAATCCGTCGACGACGGCTCCGCCGATGACGGGGCCCAGGGCGACGCCCAGCCCGGAGACGCCGCCCCATACCCCGATGGCCATCGCTCGCCGGGATGCCGGCACCGCGCCGGCGAGCAGGGTCAGCGACAGCGGCATGATCGCGGCGCCGCCCACCCCCTGCAGTGCGCGGGCGGTGATGAGTGCGCCGGTGGTGGTGGACAGGGCCGAGCCGATGGAGGCGAGGGTGAAGATCGCGATCCCGATCAGGAACACCCGGCGCCTGCCCCAGCGGTCTCCGAGCGTGGCCGCGGGGAGCATGAGGGTGGCGAAGGCGAGTGTGTAGGAGTTCATCATCCACTGCAGCTGCTCGACGCTGGCGGAGAGTGCGTGCTGGATGACGGGGAGCGCGCTGGTCATGACGAGGTTGTCCAGCGTGGACATGAACATGGGCAGGGAGGCAGCCGCCAGGGCGAGGCCGACCGGAACGGCGCGCCGGGAGACCCGTGGGGGCGCGAGTGGAGGTGCGGTGAGTGTCATGACTTCTCCTGTATGCATCCGATGATTACTAACTGGATGAATGTAAGCATCGACTGATAACATGTCAAGCATGAGTCTGGAACCGGAACGACGGATGACCGCGAACGAGCGCCGCGAGCAGATCCTGAAGGCGGCGCTGACCGTCTTCGCCGATGGCGGATACGCCGGTACCACCACCGACCAGGTCGCCCGGGAGGCAGGGGTCTCGCAGCCGTATGTGGTCCGCCTGTTCGGCGGCAAGAAGCAGCTGTTCGCCGAGGTGTACTCCCGGGCAAGCAGGCGCGTCATCGCAGCCCTCGACGCTGTCGTGCCCGGACCCGATGCCAAACGGGAGATGGGCCAGGCCTACGTCGGGCTCCTGGCCGACCGGGACCTGCTGCTGCTGCTGATGCACGGGTTCGCGGCCGGTTCGGAGCCAGAGATCGGGCGGCTGGCCAGGTGGACCCTCAGCGAGGTGTTCCGGCTCTATCTGGAGCGGACCGGCGAGGGTCCGGACGAGGCCAGGATCTTCGTGGCCCACGGGATGCTCATCAACGTGCTCCTGGCCGTCAACGCGACCGAGCACGTCAGTGAGAGTTCGGCGCTCGATGCCCTCGCCGTGTGCACCTTCGGCAGTGCGCTGGCTGCGGCACAGGCGGGGGCGCAGACCGTCCGGTGACGGACCCGCACGGCAGGGGCCTGCACGGCCCGGGCTGCTCCGTGAGGAGTCCCGACGAGGCCGCGGCGAAGCTCATGGATGTCGCCCGCCCGCTCGCCGAGTTCAGGGGGACTGTGCAAGGCCCAGGGAGTCCGCACCCGAGAATCTCGTGGTGTCCCTCTCGTAGAAGACGTCGAGCTCCTTGATCGTGAAACCCGCCGCCATCAGCAGGTCGACGATGGGCCGGGTGAGGTGGCATCCGCCGGCGATCCGTGCCTGCACCGGGTCGAGCCAGCTCCCAGCTCAGGTCGGATGGTTCGACCGCGGCGACCCTGGCGATGCCAGCCGGGTAGAAGGGAACGTTGAGCCCCGAACCGAAGCCGATCTCGACGACCTCCCCGGCCAGGCTCGCGCAGACCCGTCGACGCAGCGGGTCCAGCTTGTTGCTGCCGCATGACGCGTTGAGGATCCGCGGCAGGAGCCGATCGCTGTAAACGCCCGCTGTCCTGTCTCCTCTTTCGGCTCGACGGCCATTCTGTCGGGTTGTGACCGGCCGATACAAACGAGGTGACGGACGTCCGGGGTCCAATTCCCCGACCTCTGCGTCATGGCCAGTTGTGGTCAAGGTATGGTTCAGCATCATCTAACGCCAGACCATCGACCGCGCACGTTCATTTCAGTCAAAGAAAGCGGTCTGGTTGCTGTGGTCATGGGTTCGACGCATGCGATGTTCGGGGCGGCCGCGTGGCTGGCTGCGGTGGGCGCGGCCGAGGCCGGGGTGAGCGCTCCGGGTATGGAAGTCCTGGTGGGGATGCCGTTACCGGTGGTAGCCATGGGAACTGCGGTATGTGCGGGCGCGGCTCTGCTGCCTGATATCGACTGTCCCGGGTCGCTGTCGATCAAGGACGGCTCCACGGTGGTCCGGGCGTTCGGGATCGTTGGGGAGGTGGTGGGCAAGGCGATGAACGCCATGGCGTTGCTGATCTACAACCTGACAAAGACACGCTGTGACGAAGATCGACATTCTGGGCATCGGTTGCTCACGCACACGGCGGTTTTTGCGGTGGGGCTGGGGATGTGGACTTCGTTTGCGGCGTCGTTGCCAGGGACATTCACCGCGGCCGGGAAGACGTATTCGACGGGCACAGGAATGGCATTGCTGATCATGTGGTCGTGTTTGCATCTGTCGTTGTTCGGGCTATTTGAGAAGTGGACGAAGAAGCAGCGGAAGAACGTGACTCTGGTCGGGGTGATGGCGATTTCCGCAGCGCTGACGATGCTGACAGCGTCCGCGTTGCCGACGGTAGCCGCCGGAGGGAGGTTCTGGTGGCTGGGCCTTGCGGTCGGTGTCGGTTCGGCCGTGCACTGCCTGGGGGATGCGATCACCCGTGCCGGGGTGCCGTTCGTGTGGCCGATTCCGATCGGGGGGAGGTGCTGGTGGGAGATCCAGCTGCCGTCGCCGTTGGCGATCAGGGCTGGCGGGCGGTTCGAGCAGGTGGTTCTGCTCCCGGCGCTGACAGCGTTGACCTTCTGGCTGGTGGCCTACACGATGCCGGCTTCTCGATGGATAGCGGTAAGCATGGCAGGTTTGATCGGAGTTCAGGTCCCCGCGTAGCACCTCACCGAGGCACTCCTGGCGCGGTGGCTCAGACTGTGTCGCGCACCCGCTCGAAGCCGTCGAGGAGGCAGCCGTCCGGACCGGGGAATATTTGAATGGTCAACTATGCTGGACACGGTGACATCGTGTCCAACTCTCCTCAAGGGATCCCCGTGAATACTGGTTTGCTCGTGCTGCGCCTCGTCGTAGGCCTTCTGTTGGTCGGCCATGGCAGCCAGAAACTGTTTGGTCTGTTCGGGGGGCCCGGACTCGACGGCGCCGGAGGGTTCTTCCACTCCATCGGGTTCCGGCCGGGCAGGCCCATGGCCCTCATGGCCGGTGCCTCCGAGGCTGGAGCCGGGGTGCTGCTGGTCCTCGGCCTGCTGACCCCGCTGGCGTCGGTGGCCGTCATCGGCACCCTCGTGGTGGCCGGTTCCGTCCATTGGGCGGCCGGGTTGTGGGGCCAGAACGGCGGCTTCGAGCTGCCGCTGCTCTATGTCGCCGCTGCCGCGGCGCTGGCCTTCACCGGGCCCGGCGTGTACTCGCTGGACAACGCGCTGGGACTCAACGGACTGGCCGGACCTGGCTGGGGTCTCGCAGCGGTCGTGGTCGGGGCTTTGTCCGGTCTCGCGGTCGTCGCGCGGGGTCGGCGTGCCCTTGCCAGCGACGCTGCCGGACAGCCCGTCGTCCAGGTGCGTGCCTCGGCCTGAAGCTGAGTGCTGCAGGAGCCCGTCCCCGCGTCGCGGGGACGGGCTCCCGCGTGCTGGCGCCCTGGCCCCCGCGATGGAGCCGAGTGAGTCCTGCGCTGGTCGGGATGGAACGAAATGGTGGACTCGCCATCCCCCGTGCCGTGGTCCCGGGGCGATATCGTCATTCCTTGTTCGAGGCCGTCCAGGACCACTTCGCCGATGGCACTGAACCTGGCAGCCAGAACCCGATCCTGGAAGGGACGCACGATGAAGGCGATCGTCCAGCAGGGGTATGGCGCCCCCGATGACGTCCTCAGGCTCGCCGAGGTCGACATGCCGGCCGTCGGTGACCAGGAGGTGCTGGTGCGGGTGAAAGCCAGCAGCGCGAACCCATGGGACTGGCACTTCATCCGCGGTCTGCCGGTGCTGATGCGGCCCGCCGGGATCGGCGGCATCCGCAAGCCGAAGTTCCTCATCCCCGGCGGGGACCTGGCTGGCACGGTCGAGCAGGTAGGAGGAGGGGTGAGCGGGTTCGCACCCGGCGATCACGTCTACGGTTTCGGGCACGGCGCGTTCGCCGAGTTCATCGCGGTTCCTCAGGGGAGCCTCGCCCGCAAGCCGGCGAACCTGACCTTCGAGCAGGCCGCCGCCGTGCCGCTGGCTGCCATCACCGCGATCCAGGGACTACGCGCCGGGGGACTCCAGGAGGGGCAACACGTCCTGATCGTCGGCGCCTCCGGCGGGATCGGGACCTTCGCGGTCCAGATCGCCAAGCACCTGGGCGCGGAGGTCACCGGCGTCTGCAGCACCGGCAACATCGAGCTGGTGCGGCATCTCGGCGCCGATCATGCCATCGACTACACCACCGCGGGCATCTTCGACGGCCCTGCTCGCTACGACCTCGTCTTCCAGCTCGGCGGGACCTACAGCCCGGCAGCCATCCGCAAGGTGCTCACCCCCCATGGCACGCTCATCCAGTCGTACGGGGACGGGAACCGCTGGTTCGGGCCCGTGGGCAACATCATCAAAGCCGCGGTACTCAGCCTCTTCGTTGGCCAGACCCTGAGGGCCTTCAATGCCAAGGAGACGACCGAAGCCCTCGATGAGATCACCCAGCTCATCGAGGCCGGCCAGCTCACTCCTGTCATCGACCGGAGCTACCCACTCTCCGAGGCCGCGCAAGCTGTCCGGCTGGTCGAGCAAGGACGCCCCGCCGGCAAGGTCACCGTCACCATCGCCAGCGACCTAGTGACGAATGACGAATGACCAATGACCAATGACCGCACCCGGGGGAACGCCTGGGTCACCAGGGCGCCATGATGCCGAGAGCTGTGCGGGAAGAAGGAGTGCGTGATGGACATGCGACTGGAACTGGTTCCGTTGCCCTCGACCGACGTGGACCGAAGCAAGGCGTTCTACGTTGACCGGGTGGGCTTCAACCTCGATCACGATGTTGAGCCGGGTAACGGCATGCGGGTCGTGCAGCTGACTCCGCCCGGATCAGCCTGCTCCATCGTGGTGGGAGTCGGGATCAGTGATCCCAGCTCACCGCCCGTCCGGAATCTTCATCTGGTGGTGGATGACGTCGACCTCGCCCGCCGAACGCTCATCGGCAACGGGATTGACGTCTCGGACGTCCAGGACATGGGTGGAGGCATTCGGTACGCGTACTTCAGCGATCCCGACGGCAACTCCTGGGCCTTGCAGCAGATCTCCGGCTAACCGCATGGATGCGCGGCGACGGTGTCCGGGGAACAACCGGGTCGTGCTCTGGGAGCGCGGGTGACCGCCCCCACGTCCGGCCCGGTCTCCGAGCCGGCCCGCGGGGATGTCGTCCGTCGACGCCTGGTCGTGCGCGGCGTGGTGCAGGGAGTGGGCTTCCGCCCGCACGCAGCCGGGCTGGCCGACCTGCTCGGCCTGGCGGGAAGCTGCCGCAACGACGCCACCGGCGTGGTGATCGAGGTCGAGGGCAGCGCCGCCAGGGTCGCCGACTTCGGGAGGCTGCTGCAGAGCCAGTCGCCGCCACTGGCCCGGATCCTCTCGGTGGAGAGCGGCGACCTCGCACCGAGCGGCCAGCAGGGCTTCACGATCGGCGGGTCCACCGACGGGACGGGCGAGCGGTCGATGGTGCCCCCGGACACTGCCATGTGTGCCGACTGCCGTCGTGAGCTCGACGACCCGGCAGGCCGTCGGTACCGGCACCCGTTCATCACCTGCACCAACTGCGGTCCGCGGTTCACCATCACCCTCGACCTGCCGTACGACCGGGCCGCCACCACGATGGCCGGCTTCTCGCTGTGTGCCGCCTGCGCGAAGGAGTATGCCGACCCCCGGGACCGGCGGTACCACGCCCAGCCGATCGCCTGCCACGACTGCGGGCCGACCCTGCGCGTCCTGGGCCGGGACGGCGCCGAGATCGCCCGCGGCACCGAGGACGCACTGCGCGCCACCGTCGCCGCTCTGCGCGGAGGCGCCATCGTCGCGGTCAAGGGGATCGGCGGCTTCCACCTGGCCTGCGACGCGTCCTCGTGCACCGCGGCGACCGTGCTGCGGCACCGAAAGGACCGCCCGGACCAGCCCTTCGCGGTGATGGTGGCCGACCTCGCCTCGGCTGCCCGGCTCGTCGAGGTGGGCGGCGCGGCGACGCTGCTCAGCTCGCCGGAGCGTCCCATCGTGCTCCTGCCGGCCCGGCCCGGAGCCCCGGTCGCCGGCTGCGTCGCCCCGGGGCTCGACGAGCTCGGCGTGATGCTGGCCTACGCCCCGTTGCATCACCTGCTCTTCGCCGACCTCCCCGACGGCTCACCGGGGGCTCCTGCGGCGCTGGTGATGACCTCGGGCAACCTCAGCGGCGAACCCCTCTGCTTCACCGACGACGACGCCCTGAACAGACTCGGCGGCATCGCTGACCTCTTCCTGACCCATGACCGGGAGATCGCCGTCCCGTGCGAGGACTCGGTGGTCGCCTGGGCCGAGCCCGCCGACGGAGGCGCCGTGCCGCTGCGCCGCTCCCGCGGCCATGCGCCGCTGCCCGTGCCGCTCACCGGCCTCACGGTTCCGGACGAGACGGTCGTGCTGGCGGCGGGCGCGGAGGTCAAGAACACGTTCGCCCTGGCCCGGGGCGGCGTCGCCTTCGTCTCCGCGCACGTCGGGGATCTCGGCAGCCTGGAGAGCCGCACCGCCTACGGCCGGGCCGCCGCGCAGCTGCTGCGGTTCCATCGCAGCGTGCCGGAGCTCGTGGTAGCCGACCAGCACCCGGGCTACGCGTCGACGGCCTGGGCGCGCCAGCTCGCGGCGGACCTGGGCGTCCCGTTGCTGGAGGTGCAGCACCACCACGCGCATCTCGCCTCGCTGGCCGCCGAGCACGGCCGGCTCGAGGACCCGGTGCTCGGCATGGTCTTCGACGGGACCGGCTACGCCTGCGACGCCACCATCTGGGGCGGGGAGTTCCTGCTGCTGGGCGACGGCGGGCTGTCAGCGGAACGGGTGGGTCATCTCGGCGCCGTCCGGCTGCCCGGCGGCGACGCGGGGGTCCGCAACCCGGTACGCACGGCCGCGCTTGCCCTGCTCGTCGCAGGTGTCGAGCTCGCCGGTACTGCCGTCGACGACGAGCTCTCCGACCTGGAACGGGGCTTCGTGCGCCACCTGCTCGATGCCGACACCGGCTGGGTCGCCACGAGCAGCGTGGGCCGGCTCTTTGACGTGGTCTCGGCGCTGCTCGGCATACGACTCCGGGTCACCTACGAGGCCCAGGCCGCGATCGAGCTCGAGGCGGTGGCGGCCAGGTGGCGGCGACAGCACCCGGATGTCGTGTCCCCGCCGCTGGCCTTTCCGGCGAGGGACGGGGACGGGCCCACCCGGCTGGATCCCGACCCGCTGGTCCGCGCGCTGGTCGAGGACCTGGCAGGCGGGGCGTCCCCGGGCGAGCTCGCCTGGCGGTTCCACCTCACCCTCGCCGAGGCGGCCTCGGACCTGGCCGCGACCCTGGCCCGGGCCCGTGGACTGCGCACGATCGGGCTCACCGGCGGCGTGTTCGCCAACCGGCTGCTGCTCGGCCTGGTCACCAGCCGGCTGAGGAGCCGGGGCTTCGAGGTGCTCACCCACCGCGTGGTCCCCCCCAACGACGGCGGGCTTTCACTGGGCCAGGTGGCGGTCGGGGTCCGTAGTCTGAGAATCGGCACCCCTGACGATGCCTGCCCGGCTGACCTGAGCATCCACTAGCGATCGAGGAGAAGCTTATGTGTCTCGCAGTTCCTGGACGGGTCCTGTCCGTCGACCTGCAGGACGGCACGACGATGGCGCAGGTGGACTTCGGGGGGCTCACCAAGGAGGTCTGTCTCTCCTACATCCCCGATGTCACGGTCGGTGAGTACGTCATCGTGCACGTCGGGTTCGCCATCCAGCGGCTCGACGAGAAGGCGGCGCTGGAGACACTGGCCAACTTCGAGAAGCTCGGCATCCTCGAGGAAGAGTTCGGCGACGGGTTCGCCCGCGCCGCCAGGCAGGCAGGGGCAACCTCATGAAGTACCTCGACGAGTTCAGCGACCCGGACCTGGCACGCCGGCTCGTGGACGAGATCCACGCCGTGACCACGCGGCCCTGGGCGATGATGGAGGTGTGCGGCGGGCAGACCCACTCGATCATCCGCCATGGCATCGACCAGCTGCTTCCCGACGGCGTGGAGATGATCCACGGACCCGGCTGCCCGGTCTGCGTCACCCCGCTCGAGATCATCGACAAGGCCCTTGCCATCGCCGAGCAGCCCGGCGTGATCTTCTGCTCCTTCGGCGACATGCTCCGGGTGCCCGGCAGCGGCAAGGACCTGTTCTCGGTCAAGAGCGCCGGCGGTGACGTCCGGGTCGTCTACTCACCCCTGGACGCACTCAGGCTCGCCCGGGAGAACCCGGACCGACAGGTGGTGTTCTTCGGGATCGGGTTCGAGACCACTGCGCCGGCCAACGCGATGACCGTCTACCAGGCGAAGCGCCAGAACATCACGAACTTCTCGCTGCTGGTCTCACACGTCCTCGTACCCCCGGCGATCGCCGCGATCATGGAGTCACCTCGGTGCCGGGTGCAGGCCTTCCTGGCGGCCGGTCACGTGTGCTGCGTGATGGGAACCTCGGAGTACCCCGCGCTTGCCGAGAAGTACAAGGTGCCCATCGTCGTCACCGGGTTCGAGCCGCTGGACATCCTCGAGGGGATCCGGCGCACCGTGATCCAGCTCGAGTCGGGCCGGCACGAGCTGGAGAACGCCTACCCGCGGGCGGTCACCGACGAGGGGAACGTGCCCGCGATGGAGATGCTACGCGACGTCTTCGAGGTGACCGACCGCACCTGGCGGGGCATCGGCATGATCCCGCTGAGCGGCTGGAAGCTCTCGGAGCGGTATGCCGACTTCGATGCCGAGACCAGGTTCTCGGTGACCGGCATCCACACGGAAGAGTCTTCGCTGTGCCGCTCGGGTGAGGTGCTGCAGGGCCTGATCAAGCCGCACGAGTGTGCGGCGTTCGGCAAGGAGTGCACCCCGCGCAAGCCGCTGGGCGCCACGATGGTGTCCTCGGAGGGTGCGTGCGCGGCGTACTACGCCTACCGGCGGCTCGAGCTGGTGACCAGCCCGTGAGCGAGAACGGTTCCCACGACCTCGACTTCGAGGGATGGGTCTGTCCGGTGCCCCTGCGGGACACCCCGACGGTTCAGATGGGCCACGGAGGTGGCGGGGCGATGTCCGGCGAGCTGATCGAACAGCTCTTCCTGCCGGCGTTCGGTGGGGCAGCGCGCGCCGAGCTCGGCGACTCGGCGGTCCTGACCGTGCCCGCCGGACGGCTCGCCTTCTCGACTGACTCGTTCGTGGTCAAGCCGATGTTCTTCCCCGGCGGCTCGATCGGGGACCTCGCCGTGAACGGCACGGTCAACGACCTGGCGATGTCCGGCGCGATACCCCTGTACCTCTCGACCGCGTTCATCCTCGCCGAGGGGACGGCGCTGACCGACATCGGTCGCGTCGCGATGGCCATCGGCAAGGCGGCCGAGGTCGCGGGGGTGCAGCTGGTCACCGGGGACACCAAGGTGGTCGACAGCGGCAGCGGGGACGGGATCTACGTCAACACCTCAGGCATCGGCGTGATCCCCGACGGCATCGACATCGCCCCCGGCCGTGCCCGGGTGGGCGATGCCGTCCTGGTCAGTGGTGACATCGGGGTTCATGGCATCGCGGTGATGAGCTGTCGTGAGGGGCTGGAGTTCGGCACCACGATCGAGAGCGACACGGCTCCCCTGCACGGACTGGTCGCGGACATGCTCGCCACGGGTGTCGACGTGCATGTGCTGCGCGACCCGACGCGGGGCGGCGTCTCGGCCACCCTCAACGAGATCGTCAAGGCGTCCGGGGTGGGCATCGAGCTGGTCGAGCGGGACCTCCCCATCCCCGTCGAGGTCAGGGACGCCTGCGGGCTCCTGGGTCTTGACCCTCTTCAGGCCGCCAATGAAGGCAAGCTGATTGCGATCGTGCCGGCTGAGCACGCCGACGAGGTGCTGGCGGCGATGAACGCCCACCCGCTCGGGCGGAACGCACGTCGGATCGGCAGCTGCGTCAGCGAGCACCCGCGGATGGTCGTCGCACGCACGGGTCTGGGGGGCACCCGCGTGGTGGACCTCCCCATCGGCGAGCAGCTACCCCGGATCTGCTGACGTGTCCGACCAGGGTGCGTTGCAGTTCGCCCGCTACGCCTACCCACCCAACGAGCTCGGCTACTGCGGGCCGGCCGGGGCCCGGGCAATGCTCGTACCCGGTGCGGTGGCCGACATCGAGCGTCGTGCGCGACAGTTCGAGGGCGCGTGGGTCTACCTCGAGTTCCTGGCCGAGGTGCTCGGAAGCGACGACCCGTTGTCGACCGAGGTGGTGGAGGCCTACTGGATCGGAACCGACCTGCTCGACTCGGCTGAGCCCGCCGCTCTCCTCGAACGCCTCGTGGCCAGGTTCGACGGTCAGGTCGGCGGGACCTGGCGTGAGTCGGCCGGCAGGGCGCGCGCCCACCACAGCTACCAGGTGTTCGAGGTCTACCCCTGGGCGGCGATGTTGCTTGCGGGTCTGCCGCCGGGCCCGGCGGTATCGGTGCTCGACCGCTGCCGGATCCGTTCCGGGGTGGTGCAGGAAGTCGACGAGGAGCGGGTCACCGTCCGGTCGAGGGTTCTCGGCTGGGACTCGGGCCGGCTGGCTCCCCGGCCACCGCAGCTCGAAAGGGCCCGATGGTCGATCGACGGTCAGAGCCTGCTCGCGCGGCCGGTCGTCGGTGACGTGGTGGCGCTCCACTGGGACTGGGTGTGTGACGTGCTCACCGACGACCAGGCCGACCGCATCCACCGGCTGGAGGCTGCGCAGCGCGCCGCGGTGGGTCTGGATGGGCCCCAGCCCGGGGCTGCCGGTCGCTGAGAGTCGGCCTCAGGCACGTTCGGCGGCAAACGGTCCACCGGGGGCGAAGGCCTCAGCGGCGAATCGCTCGCCGATGCGGCGGTGGGTGGCGGCGTCCGGGTGGAGCTGGTCGGGCAGCGGCAGCTCGGCGAAGTCCGCCTCGCCATAGAGGTCGCGGCCGTCGAGGTAGTGCAGGTTCGGGTCGTCGACGGCCCGCTGGCTCACGAGGCGGGCCAGCTCGTCCCGGATGACGTTGAGAGTCAGCTTTCCGGTGGCGCGCTCGGCGGGGTCGCCATCAGCCCGGAACTGGAGCGTTCCCGCGCTGAGGTCGCTGACGTCAAGGGCGCTGGGGCCAGGGGTGTCCTCGTGGATGGGGCAGATGATGGGCGAGACGACCAGCAGCGGAGTGGCCGGATGTCCCTCCCGGATGGTGTCAAGGAAGCCGTGCACCGCCGGAGTGAAGGCGCGCAGGCGCATCAGGTCGGTGTTGACGAGGTTGATGCCGATCTTGACGCTGATCAGGTCCGCGAGGGTGTCGCGCAGGGCGCGGGCTGTGAACGGGTCGAGCAGGGCGCTGCCGCCCAGGCCAAGGTTGGTCAGCTCCACTCCGCCGAGGGAGGCGGCCAGGGCGGGCCAGGTGGTGCTGGGGCTTGCGGCGTTGGAGCCGTGGCTGATCGACCTGCCATGGTGCAGCCACTTCTTGCGGTCCCGGTCCGGTGCGGGCTCGACAGGGGCGTCCGTACGCAGGGCGACCAGCTGGGTGACCTCGTTGTAGGGCAGCCAGATCTCGACGTCCTTGACGCGGTCGGGCAGGCCGGTGAACCGGATGGTGCCGACCGGTCCAGGTCGGGTCTCAGCGGAGCCGGTGGTCATGTCCACCATCAGGACGTTGCCGCCACTCACACTGTCCTGCCCGGCCAGACGGCCGTCGAGGAGCAGGTCGTAGATGCCATCGGGGCGGGGCGGGGCGCCCTGGTAGGACATCTTGGTACGGAGCGCGTCCAGCTCGATGGCGGTGGCCCGCGTGCGGAAGGCGAGTCGTACCCCCGACGGCTGGGCCTCGGCCATCGCCAGCTGCCCATCGGCGCACTGCGCACGGGCCCGGGCGGGCAGACGGTGCGGCAGCACTCCGTGCTCGGTGCGCTCCAGCTCGAAGGCGCCGCGCACGAGGTCTGCGGTGATGGGCGTGGTGATCCAGTCGTGCGTGAAGTGCATTTTCCCAGCCTGTTGAGACGAGTATCCGAGTTGCTCGCTTCGCCGATGCGCCGCGCCCAGTGGTCAGTGGTCACCGGCTGGTGCCGGGCCCTGCTCAGCATGTCATTGAGGAAGCGGCTGACTTGAGCAGGAGCTCCGTTCGCACCAGACGGCATACCGCGCCCATCATCTTGCGGTCGGTGTTCGCAATAACGCTGGAGCACACCGGGTACGGCGTTCGCAGTAGGATGGATGTCGTGACCAAGGACAAGCCGCGCAGCCTGTGGCTGCGCAAAGAACAGGCGGGCCGCGGCCCTGTGCCCACCCACGACCGGGCCGGGATCGCCGCCGCGGGTATCAGGCTCGCCGACGACGGCGGTCTCGACGCCGTCTCGATGCGCAAGGTCGCCGCCGCGATCGGCGCAGGAGCCGCGTCGCTGTACCGCTACGTGGAGACCCGGGACGAGCTGCTGGAGCTGATGAGCGACACGGTCAGCGGGCAGCTGGACCTGTCAGCGCCGCCCACCGGTGACTGGCGCGCTGACATCCTGGTCCTGGCACACGAGATCCGCCGGGTGTACCGTCTCCATCCCTGGATGGTCGACGTCCCCCCGGGCCGAGTCGCCCTGGGCCCCAACGCTGTCAACTATCTCGAGCACGGGCTGGAGATCATGCAAGGCGTCCACGTCTCGGGTCGGGTCAAGATGGAGGTCGTGGCCATGATCACCGGCCTGGTCGGGCTCTTTGCGCGAACCGAGCTCGCGGTCGGCGCGAACACCACCGACTGGGCGCAGGGGCAGGCCGAGTTCCTTCGCGCAGTGCTGGTCGCGGGCGAGCACCCCCACCTGGCCGCCACCGTGCAGGACCTCGCACCCACTCCCGAAGGCACCGACGACCTCATCGACCGAGTCCTGCCCCGCGTGATCACCGGCCTGCTCGCCGCAGACTGAGCGGCCCAAAGGGGCCTGAAGAGGGGGCGCAGGGTGGCCCGGGAATGGACCGAAAACACAGATCGGCAGAGGACGCCGATTCCTGCCGCGCGGCTCTCCTCGGAGCGGAGCTGCACGTGTCATCACCCAAGACACCACGATTGCTTGACCTGACACCATGATGGTGTCATCGTGGTGACATGGAACTCGGACAGTACGTCAGCGACCTGCAGCGCCAGCTGGTGGACGCCGCGGAGAACGGCACGGAGGACACTCGCGCCGTCGCCGAGCGACTCGCCACCGGACTGGATGCCGCCACGCGGCTCGTGCTGCTTGACGCCCTGTCGGCCGCGGCCGGAGAAATCACCCGCGACCTCGCACCTGGCTCGGTTGACATGCGGCTGCGCGGACGTGAGATCGAGTTCGTGGTTACTCCGTCGAACACCGAGCCTGACGCCGGCGAGCGGGCCGCTGCACCCGTCGACGTCGACGACGTGAGCACCTCGCGCACGACGCTCCGCCTGCCGGACGCGCTCAAGGCGCGGGTGGACGAGGCGGCAGCGGCTGACGGCCTGTCCGTCAACACCTGGCTGATCCGTGCGACTGCGGCCGCTCTCCAACCCAGGCAAAGACGATCTGCGCAGCGCACGCTGCGCACCGGCGACAACTTCGCTGGCTGGGCGCGCTAACCCGCTCAGCCCACCACATCCACCAGCCACGCGGACCCGCGGGGCCGGACCAGCACGCCCTGACAAAGAGAGGCGTCAGCATGCCCACCTACAGCACCCCCACCTCCATCGACCTCGCCATCAACCTGCCGGTCGGCGAGCTCGAGGTCATCGCGAGTGACCGCACCGACACGGTCGTGACCGTGTCGGCCACCAACCCGGCGAAGGCGGTTGACCGCCGGGGCGCGGAGGAGACCAAGGTCGACTTCGACGGCCAGCGGGTCACCATCACGGGCCCCCGACCACGCATCAGCTGGCTCGGCCCAACCGAGTCGATCGACGTGCTGGTCGAGCTGCCGACGGGATCGCGGCTCACCGCCGAGGTCGCGGTCGGCGGCGTGAACACCACCGGGCGCCTCGGCGCGACCCGCATCAAGAGCTCGATGGGCCCCGTGGATGTCGACACCACCGGCGACCTGTGGCTGCGCGCCTCGCACGGCAACGCGACCCTGGGTACCGCCGAGGGCGGGATCGAGATCACGGCCGACCATGGACAGATCCGTGTCGGCACTGTCACCGGCGACGCGATCCTCAAGGCGTCGCACGGCACCATCATGGTCGGGGAGTCCGGCGGCGACCTCGACGCGAAGCTCTCCTACGGCGACCTGGAGATCACGAAGGCGCTCGCCTCCGTCGCGGCGAAGACCGCGTACGGCAGCATCCAGCTGCGAGAGGTCTCCAGCGGTTCCATCCAGGTCGAGAGCGGCTACGGCCAGGTCACCATCGGCGTGCGGCCTGGCGTCCCCGCCTGGCTCGACCTGTCCTCGAAGAACGGTCATGTGCGCAACCAGCTCGACGGCGACCGTGCTCCCGACGAGTCCGAGGAGGCCGTCGCCATACGGGCGCGCACTCAGGCTGGCAACATCAACATCCAGCGGGCCCGATGAGTCCGGGCAACCAGCCGAAGGGAAAGGCACACATGACCACCACGGCGATTGAGGTCCACGGGCTGCGGAAGTCCTACGGCGACAAGGTCGTGCTCGACGACGTCGACCTCAACGTGAGCGCGGGCACCGTCACCGCGTTGCTCGGCCCGAACGGCGCCGGCAAGACGACGACCGTGCACATCTTGTCCACGCTCCTGCGGCCCGACGGCGGCACGGCGTTCGTGAATGGATGCGACGTCGTTCGCGATCCGGACGGCGTCCGCGCGGTGATTGGCCTGACCGGCCAGTTCTCGGCGGTCGACAAGCTGCTGACGGGCGAGGAGAACCTCCTGCTGATGGCCCGGCTGCGCCACCTCGGGGCGAAGCGCTCGAAGATGCGGGTGGCCGAGCTGCTCGAGCAGTTCGACCTCGTCGAGGCCGCGCGAAAGCCTCTCGCCACCTACTCCGGCGGGATGCAGCGCCGCCTCGACCTCGCGATGACCCTCGTCGCGACACCGGGCGTCCTCTTCCTCGACGAGCCCACCACGGGCCTGGACCCGCGCAGCCGCCACACCATGTGGGACATCGTGCGCGGCCTCGTCGCGGAGGGCACGACCGTGCTGCTCACCACCCAGAACCTCCACGAGGCGGACGAGCTCGCGGACCGTATCGCGGTGCTCGACGGCGGCCGCATCGTCGCCGACGGGACGCCGGACGAGCTCAAGCGTCTCTTGCCCGGCGGGCACATCCGGCTCCGGTTCGCGGATGCCGTGGCGCTCGAAGCCGCCTCCCGCCTGCTCGAGGGGTCCGCGAGCGACGACGTCGGGCTCGCGGTCACCGTGCCGAGCGGCGGCGGGGTCGGCGCGCTGCGCACCGTGCTGGACCGCCTGGATGCGGCCAACCTCGAGGTCGACGACCTCAGTATCCACACCCCGGATCTCGATGACGTGTTCTTCGCGCTCACCGGACGGGTCGACGCGATGGGAGCCGAGTCATGACCACCACCACCGCCCAGCGCACCACAGCCCCGGGCACCAGGCGACACTCGCACGTCGTCGCCGACGCGATCACGATGCTGCGCCGCAACCTGCTGCACATGGTGCGCTACCCGGGTCTGTCAGTGTTCACCATCGCGGGGCCGGTGGTGTTCCTGCTGCTGTTCGTGTTCGTGTTCGGCGGCACGCTGGGTGCCGGGTTGCCGGGCGTGGACCCGGCCGGCGGGCGGGAAGCGTACCTCGCGTACGTCATGCCGGGCATCCTGCTGATAACCATCGCGGGCACCGGCGGCGGCACCGCGACAACGGTCGCGATGGACATGACCGAGGGCATCACCGCGCGGTTCCGCACGATGGCGATCTCTCGTGCTGCGGTGCTGGCCGGGCACGTGCTCGGCAACACCATCCAGGCGGTCATCGCCGTCGTGTTCGTGCTCGGTGTCGGCCTGCTGATCGGTTTCCGCACGACGGCCGGACCGATCGAGTGGATCGCCGCTTCCGGCATGATCGTGCTCATCGCGTTCGCGATCACCTGGCTCTCGGTCGCGATGGGGATGCAGGTCAAGTCGGTCGAGACGGCGAGCAACCTGCCGATGCTGCTGATGTTGCTGCCGTTCCTCGGCAGCGGCTTCGTGCCGACCGAGTCGATGCCGGTGGGGTTGCAGGGGTTCGCGCAGTACCAGCCGTTCACCCCGTTCATCGAGACCATCCGCGGCCTGCTGCTCGGCACCCCGCTCGGCTGGAACCCGGTGCTCGCGATCGGGTGGTGCGTCGTGATCACGGTCGCCGGGTACGCCTGGTCGACGGCGATCTACGAGCGGAAGTCGGTGCGCTGAGCCCAGTTGGCACCGATAGCTGCGGGCGGTCAGCGTGGAGGACCAAGGCACCACCTGCTCATCAGGGGCAGTCCTCTCAACCCACCCGACGATCGCGACTCCCCGGCATCCGGGGACGGCTTTAGCGCTGGATGCCGAAGGCCGCGGGGTCCAGCGGTGGTCCGACCAGCGTCGTCCCGTGTTTTGCCGCGCTGCTGGCGAGCCGGGGGATGTCGGGTTCGGTGGGCGGGGGCAGCCCGGGCCCGCTCGCACGGGTCCCCACGTCGGCCACGAACGACTCGAACCCGGCTGGGGTGGTGAGCTGCAGGACCCGGCCGGGCCTGGTGACGATGAACGTGTGCGCCACCGCACGCGGCAGCCAGGTGAAGCTACCGGGCCCGGCCTCCCACTGCTGGTCCCCGCACTCGATGTGCATCGCGCCGTCGAGGACGAAGAAGGCCTCGTCCTCGTCCGTGTGGACATGGCGCGGAGGACCAAAACCCGCTGGGGCGTCCTGCAGCAGGAGGGTCAGCGCGCCGCCGGTCAGCGCACTGTCGGCGAGAATCCGCATGCGCGTGGCGAGGAACCACCACGCGTCCCCGTCCCCGTCGGCTACGTGCAGACCCGATTTGCCATTCGTCATGGTGGGCCTTCCACGCTGGGCCGGCCTCGGCGGCCGGCACCTGAGCGGAGCCTATACCGGGGCCGATGGGTTCGGCAGTGAAATGGGGCGACGGCGACAGACACGGCCCAACGCGCGCGGACGGCCAGGAAACCACAGCCGTCTTGCCCAAGCCGGAAGCCCCACGTCCATTCTTGCCAGGGCGCGCGAAGGGCCCGCCGTATGCACGGGCCGGGCTCTCGCAGACGGCCTCCTCGTTCCTGGCGCTGGCGGGTGGGCTGTGCCGAGCTACTGGCCTTCGCCTGCGCCGGCGCCACCCACGGGTAGCCGCTGGGCCAGCAGGGCCGGGGACTCGTACGGGGTGGGCGTGCTGGGGTGCAGCCGGCCCTCGCGGGGGACGGCGAAGGCTCTGAGGAGGTTGAGCGTGATCTGCTGGAGGGCGACGCTGGTGGCGTGCGGGGTGGGTGTCCCTGGGCAGGTCGAGTCGAGTCCGCACAGCCAGTAGGTCGTCCCGGCGGCGAAGACCCCGGCGCCGCTGGGCGCGTTGTAGTAGGCCGCGGTAACCAGGGACGGCTCGGTCCGGCCGGCGGCCAGGGCCGTGCCGTGCAGGATGACCTGCAGGTTGGCCGGAGAGTGCAGGGCCGGAGGTTCCTGGGCGTCGACCTCGTTGCCGAAGGCATGGTTCAGGACCGAGCCCTTGCGCAGGTTCGTGCCGGCCAGCAGCCACGCCGGCGCGGTGTTCACCACATAGGCGCCATGGACCCCGACCACGGACATACCCACCCCGACCAGGGCGGCCGGATCTCGGTGCAACAGGCTGTGGCGCCACTGCACGGTGGTGGTGCTGGGGTCGGCCCTGGCGAGCTTGTCCAGGCTTGCCTGCCGGTAGACGGTCAGGGCGGTGGGTCGCCCCTGCGCGTCCCGCTCGATCCGGCCCTGCCAGTAGATCTCGTTGGCGCCCAGGAACGCGAAGTTCGTCCCGGCATCGCGCGCCTGCACGGCGGCGTCATACATCCGCTTGGTCCAGTACTCGCTGTGGCCGTCGATCAGCACCGTGCTCTGACCCGCCAGCTGGGCGGGGGGTGGCGTCCAGCGAGCTGTCCGTGGTGACGTCATACGAGATGCCGTGCCGGGACAGGAACCTGACCAGCGGGAGGACCATCCTGAACACCGTCACCTGGCCGCTGGCGTCCACGGGGCGATCGACTGACGCCACGTAGGAGCGGTCGGCCACGCTCTT
>DASVKO010000198.1:0-32043 GCA_036385355.1 Dermatophilaceae bacterium | reverse complement strand
AGGGCAAACCGCCACGCCGACTTTTGAACTACATGCCTGTCATTTCAGGGCTCTTGGGCTCGCAGGACCTGATCAGCACCGTTCCGCAGGATCAACACGAACGGGGCTACGGGTAACTGATCAGCGAATTCAACCCGACCTTTCAGCGGACGAATCCGTCAGCGGGTGACCAAACCCCATGCCTACAAGGACAACCGAGCCCACACCGCTATCCCCCTGAGGCTCGAGGATGGGGGTCAACACCCCACGCGAAAATCGGCGTTAGAGGGGGGATTCGCATGGACCTGAGAATGATCGCCGCTGACCCTGGGGATCCCCTGGCGCCGGCGAGCGCCGGGGCCAATATCAGCTACGTCGTCGATCGGGTCTGGACCGGGGGTGACCTGCCCAGCGACCTCGGTGAGGAGGTGATGCTCGCCGACCTGGTCGAGATACAGAACGCTGGCATCACCCACATCCGCGACACCCGTATCGAGTGCTCCGGAGAGGAGTTCGTCCGGATCCACGCCCCGCATCTGGGGTATCTGTGGAACGGCGCCGACGACGTCGGCCAGGTGATGGCCGACGACTGGTTTGACGCCGGGGTCGGCTTCGCGCTGTCGGCCCTGGCAGACCCTGATGCCCAGGTGCTGGCCCACTGTCATATGGGCATCAACCGCGGCCCGACGATGGCGTTCGCGGTCCTGCTCGCCACCGGGCTGGATCCCATCACGGTGCTGAACGCCATCCGCCGGGCCCGGCCGATGGCGGTGATCCACTACGCCGACGACGCCCTCGACTGGTGGCACCGGAGGGCAGACACGCCCGTCCCGGTCGTGAGGATGCGGCGCGCCCAGATGGCTGCCTGGCATCGGCGCGACCCTTGCATGACGCTGCCGTGAGCCAGCCGAGCCGCGCCCGCAGGACAGCGTTCTCGACCACCGTGGCTCGTCCACGATGGCCCGGCTCTCTGCTATCGGCTGCTCAGGAGCATGAAGTCTGGATGAGCGTGGCGTCCAGCTCCTGCATGTCCTTCTGGTTCTTGTCGCGGCCGGTGTAGTAGTAGCTGGCGTACTCGCGGGCGGTCTGGTCGGCTGCCTTGTCTGTGATGAGGGCGAGCATCCCGGCGTGGATCTGTGCGGGAGTGCCGGTGAGGAGTGCTTCCTTCACCACGGCACAGGAAGACGCTGCATCGGCTGGCGCAGGCGCGGCCGCAACGATGGATGCGCCGGCTGAGGCAAGTGCCTCGGGTGTCGTGGGGAGAGAGCTGACAACGGCTGCCGCCGCGATATTGACCGTGATCGAGATGACGAACGCTGCAACGGCGAGGATGATCGCCGCGATGGACCGCCCTTTGCCGGCACCCTTGCTTCGCGACGTGACCAGCCCGACGATTCCGAAGATCACGCCCAGGAGGGCGAGGAAGTCGCCGAAGATGTTGACGAGGGGGATGAAGGAGCTCAGGGCGCCCAGGAGAGCAAGGACGAAGCCGGCAACAGCCAGCCCGTTCGACCCCTTGGTCTCAGCTGGAGCCTGGACATGCGTAGCGGTAGGGGTCAGCTGATCTGTCACGGTGCGTCCTTATGGTGTTGGGTCGCCGGCAGTGTGGGGCAGTCGAAATCCCCGGTGCTGGAACGAGATTGGCTTTGCTGCGGCTGCGACTGCGTCCGCTGTGCAGAACGATCGCTGGCCCGGTGACTGCCTTCATCGCCAAAGTTGATGAACCCGCGGGCGATTATTGATGAGTGCGGGACCCCGAGACCGGCCGACCTGCGAGAGCGAGATCTCCTGCGCGACGTTTGCGCACGATGAGTGACTCGGGATAATGGTGCATGCGCTTTCCCGGCGGTGACGGCCATCCGGAGGTCCTCGACCTCGCACCGGTTGGCATCGGCATCGTCGACCTCGAAGGCCGCACGACCTCGACCGACGAGCTGTTGCAGGCTCTGCTGGGCTACTCCCGCGAGGAGTTCGCCACCCCGGCGTTCGTGGCGTTCATCCATTCCGATGACAAGAAGGCCATTCTCGGCCGGTTCGCCCGGCTGGCCGGCGGGACGATCGACCGCTTCGCCATGGAGGTGCGGTTCATCCGCAAGGACGGCGGCATCCTCTGGGCGGCTCTCACGGTGTCGCTGGTGCGGGATGCGGACGGTGACCCGGACTATGCGATCTGCGCGACCCAGGACATCTCCGAACGCAAGCTGTTCGAGAGCGATCCGCGGGCCGAGGGGCAGCGCTCCCAGCTACAGGTCGAACGCGTTCCGGCGATCGTCTACGTGGCCGAGCCCGGACCTAACGGCAGGTGGCTGTATGTGAGCCCCCAGATCGAGGCCATCCTCGGTTTCACCGCTGCCGAGTGGATGGCCGACCCGGGCCTGTGGATGCAGCTGCTCCATCCGCAGGACCAGCGGTCCGCCCTGCTCGCCGGAAGCGCCCTCGCCGAGGAGGCGGACCTCCTTGCGAGCGGCGCGGAGGACAAGGTGTACTCCGACACCTACCGGTTGCGTCACCGCAGCGGAGCAACTGTGTGGGTACGCGATGACGCGATGGTGCTGTGGGACTCGGAGGGTCACGCCACCTGGCACGGCGTCCTGGTTGACGTCACCCGGGAGAAGGGGCTGGAGGAACGGCTGGAGCACCAGGCTCTGCATGACTCGCTCACCGGCCTGCCCAACCGGAAGCTCTTTGACGACCGGGTCGCTCAGGCTCTTGGCAGACACCGGCCCGGCGTGACCGCGGTGCTCTTCATCGACCTCGACAACTTCAAGACGGTCAATGACAGCTTCGGCCATGCCTGCGGCGACGAGGTGATAGCCACCGCCGCGTGGCGCCTGCAGAGCTGCGTCCGCGAGGGCGACATGGCCGCGCGGGTCGGCGGTGACGAGTTCGCCCTTCTGGTCGAGAGTGCGACCGCCGAGCAGGTGACGGCGATCGCCGACCGGGTGATTGCCGTCCTGACCCAGATGCCGGTGGAGTTCAGCCCTAGCCCCCTGACCATCGGGGCCAGCGTCGGCATCGCCGCCGCCGGACCGGGGGCGACGACCGAGACGCTGATGCGCGACGCCGATCTGGCCATGTACGAGGCGAAGCTGCTGGGCCGATGTCGCCACGTGCTCTACGAACCCACCATGTATGCCACGGCGATGACCCGTATCCGGCTGAAGCAGGCCCTCCAGAGCGCGCTCACCGACGGTGCGATCACCCTCGTCTACCAGCCCATCGTCAACATGAGCACGGGGGCCGTGGCCGGGGTCGAGGCGCTCGCCCGCTGGTCGGACTCCCAGCTCGGGGACGTGCCACCCTCGCAGTTCATCGAGGTGGCCGAAGAGACCGGCCTGATTCACGAGCTCGGCCACTGGGCGATCGAACAGACCTGCCGAGACCTCACGCAGGGGCGGTCCGCCCGGGGTGCCGGGTTCTACGCCGCCGTGAACGTGTCCCCTCTCCAGCTCGACGACGACCAGTTCGCCTCCTCGGTCGTTCGGTCACTGGCGGGCCACGGCCTGGAGCCGTCAGTGCTGGTGCTGGAGGTGACCGAAGGAGTGTTCCTGGTTGAGCGAGGCCGGCAGTCCCTTCGCGAGCTGCGTTCGCACGGTGTCCGGGTTGCCATCGACGACTTCGGAACTGGCTACTCCTCGCTGAGCTACCTTCGCGAGCTCGAGGTGGACATGGTCAAGATCGACCAGACGTTCCTGCGTCCGCTCGACGAGAGCCCGGCCGATCCTGCCTTCCTGCGTGCGATCATCCGGCTCGCGGAGACGCAGCGTCTGGAGTCGATCTGCGAAGGCATCGAGACCCCTGGCCAGCTCTCCGACGTGCGCGCGGCCGGCTGTCGCTTTGGCCAGGGCGACTATCTCGGGCGCCCCGGCCCGCTGGCGGATGTTCCCACCGCGATTGCGCTGGTCACCCAGCCGGGCTGAGCTCCGGTCGGGCAAGCCATCCCGAGCCGTCGGCGCCGGGTCAGGTCCTTCGCTCCATCTCCCGGCGAATCTCGTTCTCCGTGACCGGTTTCTCGAAGCACACGTTCCACGCATCGAACGCGACGCCGACTCCCCAGCCCGCGATGGGCCAGACCGGCCAGAAATGGCCGCCTGTCACTCACCAGAAAACATTGACTATTCGGCCACTGGTGGTACTCTACCCTGCCGTGATTAGGTGAGTTGAAGGCGTGGTTCGAGGCGCATTTCCGTGATGAACCACGGTGAAGTGTTCTGAATGTCGGAAAGCGGGCATTTGTGTGCCCAAGCTGAAAGGGCCGCAGTGGAGTCACCCGTGAATTTCGAGATTGTTCCCGGTGACGACTCCTCGCCATACGTCATTCACGTTCCGCACTCGTCCCTCACCATCCCCGGCGACGTCCGGGCGCGGCTCCTGCCCGGTGACGACGCTCTCGCCGAGGAGCTGCGCCTGATGACCGATGCGCACACCGACCAGCTGGCCCTCCGAGCCGCCGCTCAGGTCACGCCCCGGCCATGGTTGTTCGTCAACCGCCTCTCGCGCCTGGTCGTGGATCCCGAGAGGCTGCCCGACGATCACGAGGTGATGTTCGACGTCGGCATGGGTGCCGTCTACACCCGAACCTCTGGCGGGCTGGAGCTGCGAGGCGATGACCAGCAGCACCGGCAGGAGCTCCTCAGCCGCTACCTCACGCCCTACGCGGAGGCCATGGCGGACCTCGTGGACGAGCGGATCTCCGCCGTCGGGCACGTCATCGTGGTCGACTTTCACTCCTACCCGCCCACGGCCCTGCCCTACGAGCGGTACCAGGACGCCCGGCGTCCCCCCGTGTGTGTGGGTGCCGACTTCGACCACACCCCCGCGGCTCTGGTCGAGCGCGTGGCCAGCGCCTGTTCGGTAGTGGGCGACGTGGTGGTGAACGAGCCCTTCGTCGGCAGCTACATACCCCTGCGGCACTTCGGCCGCGATATCTATGTGACCTCGGTGATGGTGGAGATACGGCGGGACATCTACCTTCGCGGCGACGGGAGCGTGGACCCGGAAGGCGCCGGCCGGGTCGTCGAGGCGCTGGTGGCGATCCTGCAGGGCTGAGCCATTCGGGGGGCTGAGGCATTTCGCGTGGCTGAACCGGGACAGCGGGGGATCTGCGCGGTACGCTCAAAGCAAGGTAAACCTACCCAAACTGACGTTCTCCTCGTGACCGGGGGTGCTGATGTCCAAAGCCGCAGTTCGCTGGTGTCTGCCGGTGGTTCTCCTCCTTGCACTGGCCGCCTGCTCCGGATCCGGTCAGACCCATTCGGTGTCCGTCGCAGGCACAGCCGCCGACGCCCAACCCTCGACGGAGAACACCGCCGCTCTCGAGAAGCCGCAGCAGCCCAGAGGCGGCAACCCGGGCATCGAGGTGGCTACCCTGCCGGTGGGAGGCGCGCCTCCCGCCCCGGAGTCACCCGAGCCAGGCACCGCCCAGTGCCTCACGGTGGGCTGGTCACCGTCCTCTGGCCCGAAGGCCCTCACGCCCGGGGTGTCCGTGGAGGTCCTCGACGTGACTATTGAGGGGTACGACACGGGCACCGGGTGCCCGGGAGCTCCCTGTGCTGACCATGTCTTCAGCGTTTCGGACAGCAGCTGCGACGTGTCCCTGACGCCAACGGACGAGAGCAAGACGGAGCGGGGCGCGCCCGAGGTCCCGGTGAAGGTGAGCGGTCAGGTCCTCTGCACCGACCCGGGCGGCGCTTCCTGTCGGGCGTTCGTGGACGCGCTGAAGGGCGGCGCCTCTGACCTGAGCGTGCCGGCGCCGATAGCTCCCGGGACTTCGCCGGACCAGGCACCGCCACAGACGACCACCGGCTCCGGCGCCAGCAACGCGCCGGAGACCAGCGGCACGAGCCCGGGGCCCTGAGCGGATGCCGGAGGAGGACGAGCGGCCCTCGATCCCGTTCGAACGATGGCTCACCCTGGCCGGCAACGTCATCGCGCCGGCCACCGCCATCGGCGCCCTGCTGTTCTACTTCGGCTACGTCTCCTCCCGCTCGCAGTATGAGTATTTCGGCCTGGACGTCGACACCATCGGCCTGACCACCCAGGACTTCGTGATGCGAAGTCCGCAGCCCCTGCTCGTGCCGTTGCTCGTGATGTCGGTGCTGGGTGCTTGCGCGGTCCTGGTGCATGCCGTGATCAGGCGTCGGCTGACGGCTGCCTACGCACCGGACCCCAGGCCCACGTCCAAGCACGCCTCCGAACCAGAGCCAGAGTCCGGGTCTGCCTCCGAGTCCACCTCCGGGTCCGAGCCCGAGTCACCGTCGGGTGCGGTGATCCGGGCCCGGATCTGGATCCGCCGGGCCACCGCCGCCGGGCTGCTCGTGTTCGCAGCGGGACTGGTGCTGCTGTTCCTCTATCCGCTACTGCGCGACTGGCCGGACTTCCCGCTGGTCACCCCGCTGGTGATCGCCCTGGGTGGTTCCATCGTGGCTTACGCGGTGGGCGCCTCGCGCTTCGCAGGGCAGCTGGGTTCCGGCTCCGGGTCTCAGCGCGGTCCGCTGAGGCGTTCGCCGGCGAAGAGCCCCCCGGAGGGCCGGTCGGTGTTGCTCCAGCCTGCGGCCAGCGTGTTCATCCTGGTCGCCGTCGCCGCCAGCATCTTCTGGGCCACCGCCACCGTGGCCCAGCGGATCGGAGTGGGGCTGGCTCAGTACCGGGCCCTGCACCTCGACGACCTGCCCAGCGTCATCCTGGACACCAGGGAGCGCCTCTTCCTCACCTCGCCGGGCATCAACGAGGTCGCGCTGCCGCCATCGGGGGGCCAGACCTTTCGCTTCCGATACCGCCATCTCCGTCTCCTGATCCAGGGCAACGACCGGATGTTCCTGGTGCCGGACCGATGGTCGCCCAGCGACTCGACGCTGCCCGTCAGGCTCGACAACACCGTGCGGATGCAGTTCCAGTTCATCAACCAGCCGCCGTGACCTGGCACCTGACCTGGTCCGGTGCCGGGTGGAAGGTCCACGAAGCCGGTGCCGTCCTTGCCAGCCCCTCGGAGTGCCCTTCGCCGGCTGAGTAATATTCCTCGTGGTGGCGCCGCGCTGACTTGGCTCTCGACGGTCGCGGTGGGCCCGAACTCGGGAGATCACGTGGTGGATATGAACGGCACGACAACGTCAGGACCGGGGGAGGACCGAAGCCCTCTCAGCGGGCGCCCGTGGCTGGCAAGCTACGCGCCCGGAGTGGAGCCGAATGTCGAGGTTCCGGCCGAGTCGCTGCCCCAGATGCTCGCGGCCAGCGCCGGGCGTTACGGCAGTCGGGTCGCACTCGACTTCTTCGGTACGGAGACGACCTACACCGAGCTCGGCGAGCAGGTCAGCCGGGCCGCCGAGGCACTGCGGCTGCAGGGTGTGAACCCGGGGGACCGGGTGGCGCTGGTGCTCCCGAACTGCCCGCAGCACGTGGTGGCCTTCTATGCCGCCCTGCGGCTGGGAGCCGTCGTCGTGGAGCACAACCCGCTGTACACGCCGAGCGAGCTGGAGCACCAGCTGGCCGACTGCGGCGCGACCGTCGTCGTGTGCTGGGACAAGACGGCACCCGTGATCGACGTCCTGCGGGGGATGACCGCGGTTCGGACCATCCTGGCGGTCGACCTCACGAGCGCCCTGCCCTGGCTCACCCGTCTCAAGCTGCGGCTGCCAGTGGCCAAGGCCCGCACGGCACGCGCGGCGATGACCGGCCCGGTGCCCGTCGGTGTGCTCAGCTGGGAGAAGGTCTCAACCTCGACCGGCCCGCTCGACGCGGCTCACCGGCAGCCACGCCCGCAGGATGTCGCGCTGCTGCAGTACACGGGCGGGACCACCGGGGTGCCCAAGGGTGCCATCCTGACCCACCGGAACCTGCGGACGAACGCGGCACAGGGGCGGGCGTGGATGCCCGGGCTCAAGGACGGCGAGGAGACCGTGTACGCGGTGCTGCCCCTGTTCCACGCGTACGGCCTGACCCTGTGCCTGACCTACTCGATGAGTGTGGGGGCGACCCTGGTGCTGTTCCCGCGCTTCGACCTCGAGCAGATGCTCGAGGCGATCCCGCGCCGCCCCCCGACGTTCCTGCCGGCGGTCCCGCCGATCTACGAGCGGCTGGCGACAGCGGCCCGTGAGCGTGGGGTCGACCTCTCGTCGATCCACTACGCGATCTCGGGTGCCATGGCGTTGCCACCCGCCGTGGTCGAGCTCTGGGAGGGCGTCACCGGTGGCCTGCTCGTCGAGGGATACGGGATGACCGAGACCTCGCCGGTGGCGCTGGGCAACCCCGCGGCGCCCAGCCGCCGGCCTGGGACGGTCGGCGTTCCCTTCCCCTCCACCCGGATCCGGATCGTCGACCAGGACGACCCGTCGCTGGACCTTCCGATCGGCGAGGCCGGCGAGCTGCTGATCGGCGGCCCGCAGGTGTTCTCCGGCTACTGGAACTGCCCGAAGGAGACCGCCGCGGCGCTCCTGCCCGGCGGCTGGGTGCGCACCGGTGACATCGCGGTCGCGGACGCCGACGGCTTCGTGAGGATCGTCGACCGGATCAAGGAGCTGATCATCACCGGCGGCTTCAACGTCTATCCCTCGGAGGTCGAGGACGTCCTGCGGGACTACCCCGAGATCGAGGACCTGGCCGTGGTCGGCGTCTCGGCGGACGGTGACTCCGGTGAGGCGGTCGTGGTCGCCATCGTGCCTGCGGCCGGTGCCACCATCGACCCCGAGCGGGTCCGTGCCTTCGCGCGCGAGCGGCTGACCGGCTACAAGGTGCCGCGCCGGGTCGTGATCATGGACGAGCTCCCACGCTCACAGATCGGCAAGATCCTGCGCCGTCGGGTCCGCGACCGGGTCGAGGCGATGGAGACCCTCGACGCCGGCTGATCGCCCGCGGGTGGCCTTTGGGCCGCCGGTGACCGGGCAGGTCAGGGCAGCCTGACCCTGACCCCGGTCGATGACATGGAGTCGTGAAGCTCGATGCTGGCGATCTCCGTTCCGGGTGCCACGTCGAACAGGACCGGGGCGAACTTCACCGTGTGGCCGGGGTTGATCTTCTCGTAGAAGATCGTCTCGGCGCCCGCCAGGGAGGAGATCGCGGAGCTCGTCGCGTACCTCTGGCCCTGGTGGTCGACGAGGTACAGATCAGTGGCGGTGAGGGTTCGTGCCTCGTAGCCGATGTTGGTGACATCCATCCGGACGACCACGAAGACGCCCTGGGCGGTCTGCGTGGTGCCGAACCGGTCCGTGAAGCTCTTGGCGGGCTGCTCCATCGAGGTCACCGTGAACGCGAACTTGCCGTCGCGGACGCTCTTGCCCAGGACGGCGGTCGCCGGACGGATCGTGGGGGAGCTCTCCGCCGTCAGCTGAGCGGCGTTCGTGACGGTCCGGAAGAACCCCGTGCCGTTGCCTCCGGTGGTGACCATGATGATCCCGAACACGATGACCACGGCCGAAGGCAGGGCGACGCGCTTCCTTGCGAACCACCAGCGCTCAGCTCTGATGAGCGCCTTCCCGGCCGCCACCTCGGCCGCTGCCCGGGCGGAGGCCTCGGCCCGGGTCTGCGCTGTGGGCGGCGCTGTCGGGGGTGCTGTCACCCCTGCCCTGGCCGGCGCCGTCGACTCCGCCGGGGACTCGGTCCCGGGGGATGGGCTGGTCCCGTGCTCGGTCATTTCACTTCCCTGTCCCTGTCGAACATCGGGGCCGGCGCCTCGTGGTTGCGGCCAGCGTTATTTGTACCCCCGATCTGGTCCGAATCCCGGGGTCTGGCGTGTGACGTTCGCAATGCGGCAAGAACAGGGACCATGGGCACTGTGCGACGGAGGGTCTCCGGTCAGAGGATGGTAGCGCCGCAACAAGCATCCGCGCACCTCGCCGACCGGCGCAGGAGCGGGCGACAGTCAGGAAATCTCGTGAAGGCTTTGGTGTACCACGGACCGAATCAGAAGTCGTGGGAGGAGGTACCCGACCCCAGGATCATTGACCCCACTGATGTGATCGTGGCGGTCGAGACCACGACGATCTGTGGCACCGACCTTCACATCCTCAAGGGCGATGTGCCGGCCGTCACCGACGGCCGCATCCTCGGGCACGAAGGTGTCGGGACAATCACCGAGGTCGGCGCGGCGGTCGAGAAGCTCGCCGTGGGCGATCGGGTGATCATCTCCTGTATCACGTCGTGCGGATCCTGCTCCTACTGTCACCAGGGGCTCCCGGCGCACTGCCTTGATGCTGAAGGCACCTCAGGAGTCGGCTGGATCTTCGGTCACCTCATCGACGGCACCCAGGCGGAGTACGTGCGCGTCCCGTTCGCCGAGAACTCCCTGCACCAGGTGCCCACGGGCGTCACGGACGAGCAGGCGGTCATGCTCTCCGACATCATGCCCACGGGTTTCGAGATCGGGGTGCGCAACGGCCGGGTGGAGCCCGGTGACGTCGTTGCCGTGATTGGTGCGGGTCCGGTGGGTCTCTCGGTGATGATGACCGCGAACCTGTACGGCGCGTCGCGCATCATCGCCGTCGACCTCGATCAGAACCGGCTGACCCAGGCCCTGACCTTTGGTGCCACCGACTCGGTCAACAGCGGCAGCGCAGGCTGGAAGGACGAGCTGATGGCCCTGACCGAGGGGGGTCTGGGAGTGGACGTCGCGATTGAGGCCGTGGGTCTGCCGGATACCTTCACGATGGCCACTGAGATCGTCCGCCCCGGCGGGAATGTGGCCAATGTCGGGGTGCACGGGACGTCGGTGGAGCTGAAGCTTCAGGACCTGTGGATCAAGGACATCGCGATCACCACCGGCCTGGTCAGCGCCACCAGCACGCCGATGCTGCTGCGGCTCGTCGCCCACAAGAGGCTCATGCCGGAGAAGTTCGCGAGCCACCGGTTCACCTTCGACACCATCATGGAGGCTTACGACACCTTCAGCCGGGCGGCGGAGACGAAGGCCCTCAAGGTGATCATCACGCGCTGACACCGGGAGGTCAGCGCGTCTCACGTGTCGAGGGTGCGTTTCTGCGGATAGGGCGTCTCGCCGCGTGCCAGCATGGCGACGTACTGCTCGATCCGGCGGGCCCGGGTGTCCGCGCGCCTGGCGCTGTTGACCCGGTACACGATCGCGAAGCGGTTCCCGCTGGTGAGGATCCCGAACATCTCCCGCGCGCCCGGGGTCGCGGCCAACGCAGCGTCCAGGTCGTCCGGCACGTCAAGGGTGGCCTGGCCACCGTAGGCCGCGTCCCAGCGGCCGTCGGCCTTCGCCCGCTCGACCTGGCTCAGGCCAGCCGGCTGCATCCGGCCTTCGCGGATCAGGCGGGACACATGACCGACGTTGCGCGCCGACCACAGGCTCCGTGCCCGCCGGGGGGTGAAGCGCTGGTAGTAGGTGCGCTCGTCCCCGCGGCGCAGCTGGCCATCGATCCAGCCCTGGCACAGCGCCTCATCCAGCGCCAGGTCGTAGGTGAGGGTGGTCGGTTCGGTGGTCCCCTTCTTGGCCAGGACCAGCCACACGCCGGTCGACGTCTCGTGATGCTCCCCGAGCCACTCTCGCCACGCGTCCTTGTCAGCGACGATCAGCTCTGGCTGCTCAGCGGAGACCATGACCAGAACAGTATCGGGACGGTGCCCGAGGCAGGGCTTGCCTGCCGCGAAGATACCTTCCCTCCGGCCTCGAATCCAGAGACAATTCGGACGGTCTGAAAGATCGCGGTAGCTTTTCCGCAGTGGGATCTCGAAGCAGGGGGGCGCGTGGAGACCAACGAAACAGTGGAGTCTGAAGCAGGAAGAGGTGGCCCGGCGACTGGTAGTGCAGCGACTCTCGGGGGGCCGCTGAGGTACCGCATCCACGATGTTCCGGTGGTGGGCGGAACGCTCCGGGTCGGCGAGTGGGGTCCGGATGACCCTGCTGCGCCAGCCGTGCTGGCCGTGCACGGGATCACCGCGTCCCACCTGGCCTGGGCACCGATCGCCCGGGCCTGCCCGCAGGTGCGGCTCATCGCCCCTGACCTGCGGGGCCGGGGTCGCAGCGCCGGGCTGCCGGGACCATACGGGATGGCCAGTCATTCGGGCGACCTCAAGGCGGTGATGGAGGCGCTGGGCCTTCCCCCTGCCCTGCTCCTCGGGCACTCGATGGGTGCCTTCGTCGCAGTGGTCGCAGCTCAGCTGTACCCGGAGCTGTTCAGCGAGGTGCTGCTGGTCGATGGCGGGCTGCCGCTGGCCATCCCGGCCGGCATCACCAAGGAGGAGCTGTTCGCGGCGACTCTTGGCCCGGCCGCCGCGCGCCTGTCCATGAGGTTTCCGGATCGCGCGGCGTACCTGGACTTCTGGAAGAGACACCCGGCCTTCGCCGGCGACCACTGGAGCCAGGCGGTCGCCGACTACGCGGGCTACGACCTGACCGGCGAGGAGCCCGACCTGCGTCCGTCAACCTCGCTGGAGGCGGTCAGCCGGGACTCGATGGATCTGTATGGCGGGGGAGCCTTGCTGCCAGCGCTGGCCGAGCTGGCGGCTCCCGCGGGGCTGGGGAAGCCGGTCACGCTCCTGACGGCACCCCGGGGGCTGATGAACGAGACGCCCGGGCTCTACAGCCCGGCCGAGATCAGACGCTGGAAGAGCGAGATGCCCGCCGTGACGATCCGGGAGGTGCCCGACGTCAACCACTACACGATCGTGATGGGTACGGCAGGGGCCGGCGCGGTCGCCCATGAGATGCGACAGCACCGACCCCTTTAGCCCGTGGGGCCCGACCGTTCCGGACCAGGGCTGCGCTGCCCGCCGACAGCCGGATCCTGTTGCCAGTGAACAGGATCCGGAGCTGGCGAGCAGCGTTAGGCGACGATCTGGTGCCGGTAGAACTCGGCTTCGGACGGTGCCAGTGGCGTGGTGCCCAGGATCAGGTCGGCGGCCTTCTCGGCCACCATCATGACCGGCGCATAGATGTTGCCGTTGGTCACGTATGGCATGACCGAGGCGTCCACGACCTTCAGCCCCTGCAGACCGTGCACGCCCATCGTCAGCGGGTCGACGACCGACATCTCGTCGACGCCCATCCGCAGCGTGCAGGACGGGTGCAGGGCGGTCTCTGCGTCCGCGGCCACCCAGTCCAGGATCTCGTCGTCGGTCTGCACCGATGGCCCGGGCGAGATCTCACCGTCGTTGAACTCGTCCATGGCCGGCTGGGTGAGGATGGTGCGGGCAACCCGCACGGCCTCGAGCCACTCCCGGCGGTCCTGCTCGGTCGACAGGTAGTTGAACCTCAGAGCCGGATAGACCTTGGGATCCTTGCTGGTGATCTTCACCGAGCCGAGGGCATCGGAGTACATAGGCCCGACGTGCACCTGGTAGCCCTCGCCGCCGTCAGGGGACGACCCGTCATACCGGACGGCGATGGGCAGGAAGTGGAACATCAGGTTCGGGTACGTGACGTCCTCGTTGCCGCGGACGAAGCCGCCGCCCTCGAAGTGGTTCGTCGCGGCCGGGCCCTTGCGGCGGAAGAGCCAGTTGGCCCCGAGCCACGGCTTGTAGCGGTGCTTGAGGTACTTCTGCATCGTGACCTTCTGCTTGCAGGCGTACTGGATGTACACCTCCAGGTGGTCCTGCAGGTTCTCCCCGACGCCGGGCAGGTCGTGCACGACGTCGATCCCGAGCGCGGACAGCTCCGCGGCGTTGCCCACCCCCGAGAGCTGAAGCAGCTGCGGGGAGTTGATGGCGCCACCGGACAGGATGGTCGTGGTGGCCCTGACCTGCTGGGTCGCACCCCGGCCGCGGTGGTACTCGACACCGATAGCGGTCTTGCCGTGGAAGAGCACCCGGGTCACCATCGCCCGGGTGATCACCGTGAGGTTGGGACGGTCCATGACCGGATGCAGATAGGCCCGGGCGGCGGAGAGCCGGCGCCCGTTGCTGATGTTCCTGTCGAACTGCGCGAAGCCCTCCTGACGGTACCCGTTCACGTCGTCGGTGCGCGGGTAGCCGGCCTGCTCGGTGGCCTTGAAGAACGCGTCGAACAGCGGGTTGGTCGCCGGTCCACGCTCCAGGACGAGCGGTCCGTCGTGGCCCCGGAGCGGGTCGTCGGGGTCAGCCGCGAGGCAGGTCTCCATGCGGTTGAAGTAGGGCAGGCAGTGGGCGTAGTCCCAGGACTCCATGCCCCTGTCCGCACCCCAGCGCTCGAAGTCCAGCGGGTTGCCCCGCTGGAAGATCATCCCGTTGATGCTGCTCGAGCCGCCCAGCACCTTGCCGCGGGCGTGAGCGACCTTCCGGCCGTTCATCCGGGGTTCGGCCTCGGACTCGTACTTCCAGTCGTAGAAGCGGCTGCCGATCGGGAAGGGCAGGGCCGCGGGCATGTGGATCAGGACATCCCACAGCGAGTCCTTGCGACCCGCCTCCAGGACCAGGACGCTGTTGGACGGATCGGCAGACAGCCGGTTGGCCAGCGCGCAGCCGGCCGAGCCACCGCCGACAATGACGAAGTCGTATGACGTAGTGCTGGTGCTAGTGCTCATCTCAGCTCACTCCTGTTCCGACAAGCCAGGCCTTGACCTTGTCCGGGTTGGCGTCGACCCACTTCTTGGCGGCCTTGTCGGGCGACATCTTCTCCACCGCGATGGATTTGGCGACGGTGTTCTGATCCGCGTTGGTCCAGCTGAAGTTCTTGACCAGGGTGAAGGCGGAGCTGTGCGAGGTGGCGAACTTGTTGCTGACCACCTTGTTGAGCTTGTACAGCGGGTAGTCGCAGGCCACCTTGGCGGGGTCGACGTCGCAGCCGGTCTTGAATGCAGGCAGGCTGATCTTCTTGACCGGCACCTCCGTGGTGAACCACTGCGGCTCGTAGAAGTACCCGATCATGGGCTTCTTGGTCGCCTCTGCCTGCCGGAAGCTCTGGATCAGGGCCGCTTCGGACCCGGCGAAGACCACCTTGTACTTGAGCTTCAGGTTCTTGACCAGGGCGGCGTCGTTGGTGACGAATCCCGGGTCCCCGTCGAGGATCTGCCCTTTGCTGCCGGACTCGCTGGTCTTGAACAGGGAGGCGTACCTGTTGAGGTTCTTGGAGTCCAGGATCTCCGGGTGCTGCTTGGCCATGAACGGCGGGACGTACCAGCCGATCTTGCCGAGGTTGCCGGTCAGCCCGGCGTCCTGGGCGACTTTCTGCTCGGTGATGTACTTCTTGACCAGGTCGGCGTGACCCCAGTTCTCCACCACAGCATCGACCTCACCGGTGGAGAAGCCCTGCCACGAGACCTGCTCGTCGAGGTTCTTCAGCTTCACCGTGCAGCCCAGCTTCTTCTCCGCCACATAGGCGATGACCGCGGCGTTGGCCTGGTAGCCCACCCAGGCGTTGACCGCGAGGTTGAACTGGCCGCACTTCGCGCTGGAGCCCTTGGCGCCGCCGACGGAGATGTCCGAAACCTTGGCGGCGCCGCAGGAGGTCAGTGAGAGGGCCGTTGCAGCGATGGCCAGACCGGCCACGGTCCGGGTTCGCCTGGACGAGCCGGCAAGGGATCTGGTCATGGTGTACTGCCCTCGTTCCTTTGATGCAGCTGTCGCTGGTGTTGCTGTCGCTGGTGTTGTTGCTGCTGCTGTCGTTGGTCTGGCTGTCGTCTCATGCATCAGTGGTGTCCGGCGCTGGTGACGTCGACCTTGCGGGAGGCCGCCTGGGTCACCCGGTCGAGCATGATGCCGAGCATCACGATCGCCAGCCCGGCGGCCAGGCCCTTGCCGAAGAGACTGTTCTGCCGGAAGCCGCCCACGACGTCGTAGCCCAGGGCGCCGGCGCCCACCAGCCCGCCGACGACGACCATGGAGAGCACGTAGATCAGACCCTGGTTGGTGGCCAGGGCGATCGTGCGCATGGACATGGGGAGCTGGACCTTGGTGATGATCTGCCAACGGCTCGAGCCGGCGGCCGTTGCTGCCTCGATCGTGGACTCGGGCACGCCAGCAATCCCGTCGGCGATGATCTTGATCGTGATGGGGGCGGCGAAGACCACGGCTGCCACGATCGCGGTGAACCTGCTGGCCGCGAACAGTGCGACGAACGGCACCAGATAGACGAAGGCCGGCATGGTCTGAGCCGCGTCCAGAGTGGGCCTGATCAGGCGGTCGGACCGGGGGCTGCGACCTATCCAGACTCCGAGGACCAGCCCGAGCACCATCACCGCGAGGGTGGCTACCAGGGTTGCCGCGAGGGTGGTCATGGCGTCGGCCCACATGCCGGTGCCGACGATCACGGCGAGGCAGATGGCCGCGCCGATCGCAGCCCGGCGGCTGCCGATGATCAGAGCGAGCGCAATGATGACCGCGCAGACCAGCCACCAGGGGGAGTCGGTCAGCAGCATCTGGAACGGGTTGAGCGCATTGTCGGTCAGTGTGTCCTTGAAGGAGTTCGTGGCGCCGCTGAAGTGCAGCTGAACCCATTTCGAGGTCGTGTCAGCGGTCCGTCTGATCGGGCTGCCGAGATCGGGGTTGGCCGGGAACATCGCAGCCCACACGTAGGTGTACGACAGGTACACCCCTACCACCGACACCAGGGCGCCGATCGCGAGGGCAGGACGGCGAAGCCGGTTCGAGCGGCCGGTCGGGTTGCGCCGGGCCAGCTCGCTGCGGACGCTGGCCGCGGTGGTCACCCGGTCGAGCACGATCGCCAGGATCACGATGGAGAGCCCGGCGTTGAAGGCCGTGCCGACGTCGAGGGACTGAAGCGCCTTGAGGACGACCTGTCCCAGCCCCGGGGCGTCGATCAGGGCCGCGATGGTCACCATCGACAGCGCGGCCATGATGGTCTGGTTGATCCCGATGACGATGGTGCGCTTGGTCATCGGGAGCATGACCGTGGTCAGCAGCTGGAACCGGGTGGAGCCCATCGACTGAGCCGCTTCGAGCGTCTCCTGCGGCACGCCGCGGATACCGTGCGCGGTGATCCTGATGACCGGCGGGGCCGCGTAGATCAGGGTGGCGATCGCCGCGGAGGCCGGGCCGATCAGGAATACCAGGGTCAGCGGCGCCAGGTAGACGAAGGTCGGCATCGTCTGCATGAAGTCCAGGAACGGGGTCATGACGGCGTTGACCCGGTCCGAGAGCCCGGCCCAGATGCCGAGCGGGATCCCGATCAGCAGCGACAGCATCACGGCTGTCGTGGTCAGGGCGAGGGTGTCCATGCTCTCGCTCCACAGCCCCTGCATCCCGAGCACGGCGAGCCCGGCGGCGGTCAGCGCCGCCACCTTGAGGTTGCCGAAGGCCCAGGCCAGGAACGTCGCCACGACGACCACGCCGAGCCACCCGATCAGGGGGACCGGGCGCCCGAACGCGGGCTGGGCGATGAGCGCCTGGACAGCGGTCGCCATCGCGTCGATGACGGAGCGGATCACGTCGAAGAAGTAGATGAACAGCGGGTTGGTGCTGCGCCCGGCGCTCACCGCGTCGTTCAGGCCGTTGAGCCGCTCATGCAGCGGGGTCAGGTCAGCCTGGGCCAGGGCCATCGTGTTGCGGCCCCGAAGGGTCACGAAGCCGACCAGCCAGACGAGCAGCACCAGGACGACGGAGCCCCAGCGCAGGATACGAGCCCGGTTCATGGTGCGTTCGGTCGAGGACATCAGCCGGCGACCACGCGCAGGATCTCATGGTTGCCCACGACACCGAGCAGGACGCCGTTCTCCACGACCTTCACGGAGCGGTCGGACTCGAGCACCAGCCGTACGGCTTCGTGCACCACCACGTCCGGGCCGAGCTCCGGGCCGTCCAGGAGCTCACCGGGCTTGGCCGGGCGCATGATCCAGCGGAGGGTGAGCACACCCGAGAACGGGATCTCCTTGACGAAGTCGCGCACGTAGTCGTCTGCGGGCGCCCCGATGAGCTCGGGTCCGGTGCCGATCTGGACCATCTCACCGTCACGCATGATGAGGATCCGGTCGCCGAGCTTGAGCGCCTCGGACAGGTCGTGGGTGATGAAGACCATCGTCTTGCCGAGCTCTTTGTGCAGCCGGATGATCTCGTTCTGCATGTCGAGGCGGATCAGCGGGTCGAGGGCTGAGAACGGCTCGTCGAAGAGCAGGACCTCGGGCTTGCCGGCCAGCGCCCGGGCCAGGCCCACCCGTTGCTGCATACCGCCGGAGAGCTGGTCGGGGTAGGAGTGCTCGTTGCCGGAGAGCCCGACCAGGTCGATGACCTCCCGGGCCCGTGTGGTCCGCTCGGCCTTGCTGTCGCCGCGGATCTCCAGACCGTAGGCGACGTTGTCGATGACCTGCCGGTGTGGCAGCAGGCCGAAGTGCTGGAACACCATCGAGATCTTGCGTCGGCGCAGGTCGCGCAGCGCCTTCTCGTTGGCCGCGAGCACGTCTTCACCCTGCAGGAAGATCTGGCCCGCAGTGGGCTCGATCAGGCGGGTCAGGCAGCGCACCAGGGTCGACTTGCCGGAGCCCGACAGCCCCATGATGACGAACACCTCGCCGGGTGCGACGTCGAAGCTCAGGTCTCGCACCGCGGCCACGCACGACTCCTGGTCCATCAGCTCGCGCGGCGAAAGGGCTGCGAGCTCAGGGGTGCCCGGGACGTTCTCGGCGTTGGGCCCGAAGACCTTCCACAGGTTGCGCACCGAGATCGCCGGCTCCACGGCGCCCTGGCTGTCCTGGTTCTGCTGGTCCTGTTGGTCCTGTTGGTTGGCTTGGTTGTCCAACGGTGCCCCTGCCCCTGGCTCTGTGGCGGGGGACTCTTCCGGGGTCTTCCTGGTCATCGTGGTCATCGTGAGCTCTCCTCGGTGGTCGGCAGCGGGCTCTGGCGAGATGGTGACTCGCCGAACCAGTGCTGCGGCACGGGGCGGATGTTCTGCCAGATGTGCTTGGTCTCGCGGTACTCGGCGAGCCCGGCCTGGCCGAGCTCGCGTCCGACGCCGGACTGCTTGAAGCCGCCCCACTCTGCCTGTGGCACGTAGGGGTGGTAGTCGTTGATCCAGATCGTGCCGTGCCGCAGCCGCCCGGCGACCCGCTGGGCCCTGCCGGCGTCGCGGGTCCAGACGGCGCCCGCCAGACCGTAGCTGGTGTCGTTGGCGATGCGCACCGCGTCGTCCTCGTCGGTGAAACGCTCGACCGTCATGACCGGGCCGAACGACTCGTCCTGGACGACCTGCATGCCGGTGTGGCAGTCGTCGAGCACGGTGGGCTGGAAGAAGAATCCATCGGCCAGCGCGCCTTCCTGGGCCCTGGCGCCCCCGCACCGCAGCACCGCGCCCTCGGCCAGCCCGCCCTCGACATAGCTGGTGACCTTGGCCAGGTGGGCGGCCGAGATGAGCGTGCCCGTCTCGGTGAGGTCGTCGAAGGGACCGCCGAGGCGGATGAGGTTGGCCCGGCGGACGACCTCGTCGACGAAGCGGTCGTGCAGCTCGTCCTGGACGATCAGCCGCGCGCCGGCCGAGCAGACCTGACCGGAGTGCAGGAAGATCGCCGTGAGAGCGAGGTCGACCGCTGTCTCGAAGTCCGCGTCGGCAAAGATGATGTTGGGGTTCTTGCCGCCCAGCTCCAGGGCGACTCTCTTGACAGTCTGCGCGGCCGCGGCCATGACCGAGCGGCCGGTCGCCAGACCGCCGGTGAACGACACCAGGTCGACGTCCGGGTCCTCGGCCAGCACCGCGCCGACCTCGGCGCCCGCGCCCAGGACGAGGTTGGCGACGCCGGCGGGCAGTCCGGCCTCCTCCAGCACCTGCATCAGCAGTATGGCGGTGGACGGAGTGAGCTCGCTGGGTTTGAGGACGAACGTGTTGCCGGCCAGCAGCGCCGGCGCGACCTTCCAGGAGGTCTGCATCAGCGGGTAGTTCCAGGGGGTGATGAGGGCGCAGACCCCGACCGGCTCGTGGACCACACGGCTGATCGCGTCGTCGCGGCCGGTGTCGATCACCCGGCCGGCATCCGAGCCGGCGATACCGCCGTAGTAGCGGAAGCAGCTCACGACCTCGTCGATGTCGTACTCGGCCTCGACCAGGCGCTTGCCGGTGTCCAGGGCCTCGGCCCGCGCGAGGGCTGCCTTGTCGCGCACCATCAGGTCGGCGGCCCTCAGCAGGAGCGCCCCGCGCTCACGCTCCGGGGTCCGCGGCCAGTCGCCCTGGTCGAAGGCTGCGCGGGCGGCGCGGATCGCCCGGACGGAGTCCGCGCGGGTCCCCTCGGACACCGTTGCCACCAGCGTTCCGTCGGCGGGGCACCGGATCTCTCTCAGGCCGCCAGCTTCGGCGTTGAGCCACTGGCCATTGACATAGAAATCTGAATGGATGTTGTTTCCTCTGCGTCTGCGAATAGGGCATAGAACGGGCGATATCGGACATCGTTCTTCGCTCGATACACACCGGGGTGCTTGTCGGCGCAACACAGCTCGTCGCGCGAACACGGGAAGGTGCCGTGGGTGGTGACGCCACCATTCAAGGTCCCGCGTCGAGCACACATTCGGCTGTTGCGCTCTCACCGCCGCTCGTTGTCGCGCTTTCGCGGATGACGTCGAAGTGCGGCGTGCAGCACTGAATCCAGCACGATTTTACCCGCGTCCACCCGTTGCCATGACCAGACCCGGGGGAGGAAAGTGGTGGGAGTGATCTGTGGCGCCTTCGGGCGCCGGTCTTTTTCGGTGAGTATTCAGAGCCTCGACAAACAGGCGAAGCCTCGGTGAGTGCGCAAAGCGAAGGGGGCGGATGATGCACGAGTTCTGTCCGGGCTATTCAAGGGCGCCGTACAGTGCCCTCGTCTCCGACTATCCCGATGAGTCGGTCTTCGCAGCCGACGACTTCCGCGTCGAGTGGGGTCCGGTCTTCCACAGAGGTCGCCTGGACCAGACGGCACGCCTTCTCGTGGTGGGCCAGGACCCTGCCCAGCATGAGGCCGTCGTCCGGCGCATCCTCGTCGGCACGGCGGGCCGGCGGTTCCAGGGGTTCCTCACCCGGCTCGGCATCGACCGCAGCTACGTGATGATCAACACCTTCGTCTACAGCGTCTACGGGCAGGGTGGCGGCAGTCGCAACGTCGACGACCCGCAGATCACTGCGTACCGCAACCGCTGGCTGGACGCGATCGTCGAGGACCAGCCCATCCAGGCTGTGCTCTCGCTCGGCGTGCTGGCTGACCAGTCCGTCAAGCTCTGGCAGGCGCAGACCACCGCTGGCAAGGCCTTCGCGGGGGTGGTGACCACGATGCGTCACCCCACCTACCCGGACAGCGCGTCCGCTTCGGGCAAGATCACCCGAGCCGCAGCGATGGCCGAGATGCTGCGAACCTGGAACGCCGCGCTCGACAAGCTGTCCGGGCACCTCACCCCCGACAGCCCGCTCCCGCTGATCCACTACGGCACCGACCTGTCGCCCTCGGATCTCTCGGTGATTCCCGAGCGCGACCTCCCGCCGGGCCTGCCGGCCTGGATGCGCTCGGAGAAGACCTGGGCCAGCCGCCAAGGGGCCGATGCCATCGAGAAGCGGGCCAGCATCCTCATCCAGATCCCGGCATCCGAAAGACCGTTCTGACGTCCGGAAGCTCCAGCAAGAAGACGCTCCACCGTCGTATACAACGTTTCAGATAGGGGCTGTCATGTTCGGTATTCGAGGCCGGATCGTCCCGCTGTCGGCGGACCGTGCCGTCAGCAAGGGTGAGCTCGACGCGTTCGCCGGCGCGGTGTGGCTCGGTGACGACGGGATGGTCTCGCAGGTAACCCGCGACACTCGGGGCAAGGCCGCCGCGCCGCCCGGGTTCGAGAAGGCTTCGGTGGTCGACGTCGGGAGCTCGCTGGTGTTCCCGGGGCTCATCGACCTGCACAACCACCTGGCCTACAACACCTTGTCGCTCTGGACCGAGGAGACCCGCGACAAGGCCAAGCCGTTCCTGCACCACAACAGCTGGCCGGGAGCCAGGTCCTACGCAGCCAGCGTGACGTGGCCGGCATACACCTTCATCACCGCGGCTCCGCAGGAGCTGCTGGCCTACGCAGAGACGCGGGCGATCGTCGGCGGTACCACCACGATCCAGGGTTCACCCCCGAAGAACCGGCCGCGGGACGGGTGGGTGGTGCGCAACGTGGAGGACGAGACCTGGGGCACCCACGACACCAATCTCATCCAGGCCTCGACCCTCACGCTCAAGCCCGAGGGCCTGCTCAGGAAGGCCACCCGGATGCGTGAGGGCAGCAGCTTCATCTACCACTGCTCGGAGGGCCAGGTCGGCACGGTCGTGGCCCAGGAGTTCCGTGACGCGCAGAAGGCCGACTGCCTTCAGGAACGGTTCATCGCGGTGCACTGCAATGCGATCGACCCGAAGGAGTTCACCAGCTGGCGAAAGCACGGCGCCGTGGTGTGGTCGCCGTTCTCGAACATGTGGTTGTACGGCTCCACGACCAATGTGCTGGCTGCCATGGAGGCGGGCCAGACGGTCTGCCTTGGATCGGACTGGGGTCCCTCAGGCACCCGCAGCGTCCTGGGCGAGCTGAAGGTCGCGCGCCTGGTGTCCGACGACCAGAAGATGGGGCTGTCCGACAGCGACCTCGTGCGCATGGTGACCACCAACCCCGGCGACGTGCTGGACCGGCCCTGGAAGCGTCAGGTCGGACGGCTCCAGCCGGGCGCGGTCGCCGACGTGCTCGTGATCCGGGCCGGCGCGCGGGTTGACCCGTTCCGGACGCTGGTGAACGCACGGGAGCGGGACGTGGACCTCGTCGTGATCGGGGGCCGGGCCCAGTACGGCAAGCCGGCGCTGATGGCCAGGGCCGGGTCGACCGCCACCACCTCGCTGACGGTGGACGGCGAGACGCGGGCGATGGTGCTCACCCGGCCCGACGACTTCGGTGCGACGTGGGAGTGGGACGACGTGATCGCTCGTATGGAGGTCGTCCGCAAGAACCCCATGCGCGAGATCGAGAAGGGGCGCACGAAGCAGGAAGCAGCCATGGCCTCGGTGTATCTGGCCCGGTCGCGCAATGGCGGTGGGTCGGTGCCGCTGCCGCCGCTGCGACTGGCACTGGACATGCCGACCGGGCTGACCCCGATGGGTGGCCTGCCCAAGAGCCTCGACGAGATCAAGGTGCCGGAGCTGGCGGGACTGAGCCATGACAGCGCGTTCTTCGAGTCGATCGTCGGCAGGGGCTACCACGGTGGCGTCCTGGATGACCTGGCCCGGTTCTACCGATAGGAGAAACTCATGGCACAGAGTCGGGAGTCGGCAATCGCCCAGCGCGGCCAGGACATGGGCCAGGCCCTGAAGGGCAGAGGGCTGATGGCTGAGCTGGGTCCGGAGGACCGGCTGAAGGTGATCGACACGTTGATTCCGCTGATCGAGGGGGTCTACTGCCACCTGCCGCAGAAGCGCGCTGGATACGCGGCGGACCCGGTGCAGGCGCTGCGCCTGCTGCGCCAGCAGTGCATCGAGATGACCGACGGCGAGTTCCACCTCGCGGTCACCGGGATCATCACGGGCCTGCGGGACGCGCACACCCGGTATGTCGGGCCGTCCGGTCTGCGCGACAAGGTCGCCGTCCTGCCGTTCCTGGTGGAGTCCTACGGGCCACAGGACGCACCGAGGTTCATTGTCTCCAAGCTCGCCAGGACAGCGGCGAACACCCCTGACCTGAAGAGGGCCGGGTTCGCCGAGGGGGTGGAGCTGGTCTCGTGGAACTTCGTCCCGATGAGCCGCGCCGTCGACGTGTACGCCCTCCGGGAGACGGGCGGGCGCCGCGACGCCCGGCGCGCACGAGCGTTGGAGACGCTGACGTTCCGCTCGCTCGACTACGGACCGCCTCCGGACGAGTACAAGGTCAACATCGGGTTCAGGGTGGGGCGCTCGTTGCGCGAGGTCTGCATCCCGTGGCGGGTGGTCGGCATCCCGCCGGCAACGCTCGGCAAGGATCCGCAGGGTGCGCTCAGGGCCGCCTGGAACCCTTCCGCGGAGTCGGTCCGCAAAGCCAAGACACTGATGTTCGCCCCGGACACCTGGGATGCCGGCCGGCCCGGCACCTCGGGAGGCAAGGCGGGGGCCAGGGCCATGGCCAAGACAGCGGCCAGGACAGCGGGCGTGGCGATCGGTGAGGATCTCGAGACGTCCTTGCCGAACGTCCTGTCGGCCCGCACGGTGCCCGCGACGATCCCCGTGGGCAAGCACCAGAAGCGCGTGGAGGTCGGCTACCTGCGAATCTGGAGCTTCGACGTGTACGACCACGAGGCCTTCGTCGCCGAGGTGAGGCGGCTCCTGGGACAGCTCCCGGCGGACCGGCTCATCGTCGACCTCCGGGGCAACCCGGGGGGGCTGATCTGGGCGGCCGAGAGGTTGCTGCAGCTGTTCACCGACAAGCTGGTCATGCCGACCCGTTTCTCACTGGTCGCCACCCCGCTCACCCGGGCAATGGCGGAGAGCGAGTTCAACCATCTGGAGCTGGATGCCTGGCTGGACAGCCTGACCGACGCCGTCTCGACCGGCGAGGTGTACTCGGCGCCCGTCGCTCTGACTGACCCGGCATGGTGCCAGGACATCGGCCGGACCTACCCGGGCACCGCGGTCCTCGTGGTCGACCCGAACACCTACTCCTCGGGCGACCTGTTCGCCGCGGGATGGGCCGACCATGAGATCGGGCCGCTGATCTCGATCGGTGAGGCGACCGGTGCCGGTGGCGCGAACGTCTGGGGCGACCTGCAGCTGAACGAGGCCCTGGCGGGCACGGCGTACGAGTTCGACCCGTTGCCCGAGGGCATCCACTTCACGATGGCGATCCGCCGGGCCATCCGGTCCGGCCTCTCGGACGGCGTCCCCATCGAGGACCTGGGGATCCGCGGCACTCCCTATGCGCTGACCCGTCGCGACCTGCTGGAAGGGAACCCGGACCTGCACAGCTTCTGTGCCCGCACCCTGAACGACTGGTCGTGACCGGCTCCACCGAACCGAGTCACGACCAGCCGCAGGGAGGGCGTGGAATCGCCCCGGGTCAGCGCTTCGTCACCCCGACGGAGTACGAGCCGGTGCCCGAGCGGTCGTAGTGCCTGATCTGGACGTAGTAGTCGCCGGCCAGCAGCTGGGCCGAGATCCGGGGGTTCAGGCCGTACCCGCTGTCGTCATCCTCGTCGATCAGCGCGGTTGTGCTGTTCGGCCCGAACAGCTTCATGTAGACGTCCGTCTTGCCTCGGGTGTCGATCTGGTAGACGCCGCTCTGGTCAGCGGTGAACTGGAACAGGTCCTCCTCGCCGGACGCGCCGATGTCGGCCTTCGTCCGCTCGGCGCCCACGGCCAGCCCGGTGGCCCCGGCGGGGCCAGTGCCTGTCTTCGGGTACATCTCGGCGCCGGCGATGAACTCCTTGTCGAGGCCGGACAGGATGTCGTTGGCGTGGGTGGCGACCCCGTTCGTGGTCCACTCTGCGGGGAACGCGTAGAGCATGATCGAGTCGGGGTCGAAGACGGTGCCGTGGATCTGGTCGAGCGAGTACTTGAAGAACACGTTGTGCCGGGTCGTCGCCTCGTCCCAGAAGTTCGGCGCCCCGGCGAGCGCGGCCAGCACCACGGGCTCGTTCCACTGGATGCCGCCGGCCGGGCTCGAGTGCTCGTGGGCCAGGCCGATCGCGTGGCCGAACTCGTGTCCGGCGGTGCCTCCGTCCAGGAACCCGAGGTTCATCGTCGCCTCGTTGTTCGGGATCTGGCGCGAGTCCGTGCCGACATACGACCAGGCGCCGTCGTTGGGGTCGAACGAGATCCGGATCTCGGCGTCGGGGGCGTTGCCGAAGTCGAAGGTGAGGTTCGCGTAGTCCGCCCACCAGAGGGCCTGCTCACGGGCGGTTGCCTGCTCTGCGGCTGATCCGCCCAGGAACCGCACCCGCAGGCTGGAGCCGTTGAGCCACGACTTGCCCCGGGGGGATATCGCACGGGTCTGCCCGTTCGGGGCGGTCGTGGTGAGCTGCGGGCGCATCACGTTCCGCGGAAGAATGCGGTCGAAATACATCTTGGGTGCGGCGGTCATCGTGCTCTCCCTCTCCATTGGTGTATCGCTGTCCTGGGTCATTGGCGGGTCATTGGCGGGTGATTGGCGCGTGATTGGCGGGTCACTGGTGTGTCGCTGCTATCACGGGCGTATCGCGGTCTCACTGGTCCTCAGCCAGTCCGTCAGGGCACGGCATACCTGTGGCTGGATGAAGTAGTTGAGGTGATGGACGACACCGTTGGTGCCGAAGCCCCACGAGTCCTTGATGAACCCGCCTCCGGTCGGCAGGTCCACGGAGCCCATGGACGCGGTGTCGACCACCAGGTCGTTCTTGGTGCCCATCAGCCGGTCGGCCAGACCGTCGGCCAGCTGGGTCCCGGCGTTGGTCCCGCCGACGAAGACCACGGTGCCGATGCCCGCCTGCCAGGTCGACGACGGCAGGACGTACTCGATCAGGCTGCGCGCCACCAGGGCGCCGCGGCTGTAGGAGACGATGTCGATCGCCGGGGCGAAGTCCGGCTGCCGGGCGCTCAGCCGGGCGAGCAGGTCGAGCGCGTTCTCCAGCGGGTCCCTGCTCAGCGTCCGGTGGTCGAAGCCGATGACCGCGTCATACGCGCCGCCTGTGGCAGTGAGGAACTGCTGCCCCGGCGCTGTCGCGGTGAGCACGCCGTAGCTGCCCGCCGTGTTCGAGAACGTCCCGCGGATGAAGAGCAGGATCCTGGCCGGCCGACTGCCGGGCAGCTCCACCTGGGCGAGGGTGTCGACGTGCGTCCACCCCTTCACGTCGGTGCCGGTCATCAGGACCAGGCCGGGGTTGGTGTTCCGTTCCAGGAACGCCATCAGCGCGCCGGGGATGAGCGGGGAGGCGAACTTCAGCACGTACGCCTTCACCCGGCCGACGACGAGGTCCCCGAAGGGCACGAGCGCCGGGCGGGTCCGCGCGCTCGGCCGCGCCGGTATGGCGGGTCGCACGTCGATCTCGAACCGGACGACCCGGCTCGGTGGCCCTTCCCGCCCCTGAGCTGTCGTCGGCGGTCTCGCGGCCAGGTCAGCCCGGCGAGATGCCCCGGGTGTTCCGGCGGGGGCGGGATGCCGTGACGGCCTCCGCGCGGTGTCGCGGCCGGTGGGCAGCTGCCAGGAGAGGAACCCGTCCTGTTCCAGCAGGATGACCGCGTCCTGGCCCTCGGGCAGATCAATCGCAACGTGCAGCTTGCCTGCCCGGTTGGGCCGCTGAGTTCGCTGACCACTCTGCCCGCGCTGGCCACTCTGCCCGCGCTGGCCACTCTGCCCCGACGGACCTGCCTGGGCCGAGGGCCTCAGCTCGAAAGGCTCCACCAGCTCCAGGCTCTGGGTGGCGAGAGCATCGAGCAGCGCAGCGGAGACCTCGCTGGTCGGGCCGACGGGCCCTGCCCAGACAGAGGCGCCGGCAGGCCGTCCTCCGCGGCGAGTCTGCGCCCCGCGAGGCGCTGGTTCGACCCCGTACGAGTCGGGGTAGGTCACCCGAAGGCTGCCCCCGGCCAGTTCCAACGACGCCATCCGGGTCCCCCTTCGACATCCACCCGACCCTGCTCACCGACACGGTATCGGTGTGATCCGGTCCCGGAAAGGTCCGCCGACCACCAGTGTGTCTCGTCTGGCTATGCGGGAGGAGTGGGGACGTATGCCGGCCGGTAGTCACCGCGCGCCGGGCAGGATCTGGACGGGATCCCTCAGCCGACCCGGACTCTCTCCCCGAGCTCGGGAACCACGGCGCACCAGCCGGTCTCGGCCCGGACCGTGGCGGCCAGCGCACGCGCTGAGCGCGGCTCCCCGTGGACGATGTAGACGGTTTCAGGGGCCTCGGGCAGCGCGCGCAGCCAGGTGAGCAGCTCGGTGGCATCGGCGTGGACGGAGAACCCGTGGTCGACAACGACCTCGGCGCGGACCGGGACGTAGCGGCCGAACATCTTCAGCTCCGTGGCGCCTTCGGCCAGCACGCGCCCGCGCGTGCCGACGGCCTGGTACCCGGTCAGGATCACGGTGTGCCGAGGGTCCGGCAGGAGGTGCATCAGGTGATGGACGACCCGGCCGCCGGTCGCCATACCGGACGCGGAGATGATGATCGACGGCGTCCGCGGGTCGTTGAGCTGCATCGACTCCTGGGCGCTGTGCGCAGTGTGCAGGTTGGGCAGGTTCACCAGGCGCGCGGGAAGGTCCGGGCGCAGGTCCTGGCGCACGGAGCTGCTGCGATAGACGTCGAGCGCGGCCAGGGCCATCGGGCTGTCCACGAACACCGGCACCGCGGGTATCTCGCCGGCGGCGGAAAGCTTGCTGAGCGCCTGCAGCACCAGCTCGGTGCGGTCCACGGCGAAAGCGGGAATGAGGACCGAGCCGCCTCGCTTCACGGTGCGCCGGATGGCCTGGGCCAGGACCTCGTGGGAGGCAGAGCCCTCGGCTGGATGCGCGCGGTCGCCATAGGTCGACTCGATGACCACGGTCCGGGCGGCAGGCGGGTCCTCCCTGGCCAGCAGCAGCGGGTGCCGGGTTCGACCGAGGTCACCGGAGAACAGCACGGTGCTGCCGTCGATGGTGACCAGGGCGCTGGCCGAGCCCAGGATGTGACCCGCGCGGCGCAGCGAAAGTCGTGCGCCGGAACTCAGCTGCACGTCCTGGTGGTAGTCCGTCGGGCTGAACGAGGCGATCGCCCGCTCGGCGTCTGCGGCGTTGTACAGCGGCAGTGGCGGGTCGTGCCGGGAGAACCCCCACAGCCGGGCGCGCTCGGCATCCTCTTCCTGCAGGTAGGCGCTGTCGCGAAGGACGATGGCTGCCAGGGCCGCCGTGCCCTGCGTGCACCAGGTGGGCCCGGTGAACCCCTCGCGCACCAGGGCGGGCAGGTGTCCGCAGTGGTCCAGGTGCGCATGGGTGAGGACGACGTCGGAGATCGAGCTCGCGCTCACCGGCAGCGGCTCCCAGTTCAGCCGGCGCCAGGTGCGTTCACCCTGGTAGAGGCCGCAGTCCACCATGGTCCTGCGGTGATCGTGCTCGAGCAGGAACTTGCTGCCGGTGACCGTGCCTGCGGCTCCGAGGAAGGTCAGTGTGGCAGCCATGGCGTGGTCCGCATTCTCTTGTCGGTGGTGCGCTTTCCGGTGGTTCTCCTGCTGGCGGAGGTTCAACTGCTGGTCAGGGCCAACTCTGGCTATCCGGGGCAGGCTCGAACAGGGAACTTGGTCCCGCTCTGTCCAGCCGAAAATCACTGAGGTACCGGGACTTTCGACTCTGCTGTTCCCCTTGCAGCGGCGCGACGATCGATGTCATGCAGACAATCACCACTCCCGGCCCGGCGGCCACGCCGTCACCGCCCTACGCACAAGACGTGGTGGCTGGTCTGGTCAATGACGGTATGGCGACCCTGGTCGCGGGCGCGGCTGTGCGCGAAGCCGTCCATCGCGGGGCCCGCGTGCGTTTCGTCCAGGTGCTGCCCGCGGGACTGAGCGCAGAGGACCGTTCGGAGATGGATGTGGCGATGTTCGGGGTTGCCCTGCGTGCCCTGCACCGGCAGCGGCGCGTTCCGTGCACCTTCGAGACCGTGCAGGGTGACGCGGCGCTGACCCTGGTCGAGCGCAGTCGCGGGGCAGCCGTTCTGGTGGTTGGACGCGATGCGCCCGACGCCGTCGAGCCGGTGGGCAAGTACTGTCAGGAGCACGCCTGCTGCGACGTTCTCACTGTGACCGGCCCTGACCGCTCCCTGCAGCCCGCCGGCGGCGCCGAGGTGGCAGGGTCTGACACGGCATAGCTGACCGGACACAGCCTAGAATCGGGAGAGTGGAGTCCGAGCCGCTGACCGAAGGACCGGGTTCTCCATGGCCTGTCGCTTCCACGCTTGACCCGGTCACCCTGCTCGAGGAGCTGCGGGGCCGTGAGCAGGCCTCACATCGCGCCCAACAGCGTCTGACTGCCCTTCTTGACGCGGTGATGGCTGTCACGGCAGACCTTGAGCTGGCCGATGTCCTGACCCGGATCGTGCATTCCGCCTGTGAGCTGGTGGACGCGAAGTATGGCGCACTGGGCGTGCTCGGCCCGGACGGCGAGCACCTTGTCGAGTTCGTGACCCAGGGGGTCACCCAGCAGGAGCGCGAGGCGATCGGGGACCCGCCTCGCGGGCACGGTGTCCTGGGGATGTTGATCCACGACGCCAGGCCGCGACGGCTGGCTGACCTCGCGGGCCACCCGGACTCGTACGGGTTCCCGCCCGGCCACCCGCCGATGCACAGCTTCCTCGGCGCGCCGATCCGGATCAGGGACGAGGTCTTCGGCAACCTGTATCTCACCGAGAAGCAGGGCGCTGCGGAGTTCTCTCCGGACGACGAGGCGATCCTGGTGGCCCTTGCGGCGGCTGCCGGCATCGCCATCGGCAATGCGCGCCAGTACGAGGTGAGCCGCCAGCAGCGGCGGTGGCTCGCGACGACCGGTGCGGTGACCCAGCTGTTCCTCGAGGGCAGGGACGAGCGTTCCGCCATGCACTTCCTGGCCCAGCGCACCTGGGAGCTGTCCCAGGCCCAGCTGGTGATGGTCGCCCTGTATGACGACGACGGAGACCTCGTGGTGCGGGCCGTTCAGACGGGGGAGGGCGAGGACGGCGCCATTCGCTCCGCTGCCGCGCTCGGGACGTCCCTGCGCAAGCGTCACTGGCGTGAGCTGGTGGCGGCGCGCGAGCCCGTTCTGCTGCTCACCAGGCCAGGGGATCCCACGGTCGACAGCCTGACCAACGACGTGCGGGCGTTGGGCGCCTCGGATCGCGACGGGCCGACGGCGCTGCTGCCGATCACCGTGGGCGACGACGAGATCGGCGTGCTCGCCGTTGCCTGGTCCGTGGCGGCCGAGCCGATTGTCGGTGAGGTGGTGCCGCCCCTGGCGGCTTTGGCCCAACAGATGGGGCTGGCACTGGTGGCCGCCCGCAGCCAGCAGGATCGCTCGCGGGTGGCCATGCTGGAGGATCGCGACAGGATCGCTCGCGACATGCACGACCACGTGATCCAGCGGCTCTTCGCCACCGGTCTGTCGCTGCAGTCGACCGCACGGCTCGCGGAGCATCCCACCGTGCGCACGAGGCTCGACGAGGCCGTGGACAATCTGGACGGGGCCATCAAGGACATCCGGCGGACCATCTTCGAGCTTCATCGGGCCAAGCCCACCCGGGAGCTTCGCCAGGAGATCGAGGAGCTGGTGCGGGAGTCCACCCAGGCCCTCGGCTTCGCGCCCGATCTCACGATCGACGGACCCCTGGAGTCGCTGGCCGCCGATCTGGAAGCCGATCTGGTCGCCGTCGTGCGGGAGGGCCTGGCCAATGTGGTCAGGCACGCACACGCTTCCTGTGCCGGTGTGCGGGTCGCCCTCGACGGGATGATCAGGGTCGAGGTGGTCGATGACGGCGTGGGGGTCTCGCCGTCGGCCGTACACAGCGGACTGGCCAACCTGCGTCAGCGCGCGCAGTCCCGCGGTGGTTCGCTCACTCTGCGGGCGCGCACACCAGGGGGGACGACGCTGGTGTGGGAGGCGCTGCCGCGCCTCGATCCGACTTGAGACGTTGGTCACTGTTCCCGCCCGGCCCGGACTGGGGCATGCTGCTCGTAGCCAGGCAGGGCATGCTGGTGATCGCCAGCGCGGTGCGTCCAGAGGGGTTGCAGACATGCTTGTTCGCGAGATCATGACCAGTCCGGCATACAGCGTGCTCGAGGGCGCCACTCTGGAAGAAGCGCTGAAGCTGATGGCGACGTCCAGGGTCACCAGCCTGCCGGTCGTGGATGGTGGTGGGCGGGTGGTCGGCATCATCAGTGAGGCTGACCTGCTCAAGTCCGATCTCGAGCCGGACCCCAGGGCCCACGTACGTCCGACCCGGCAGTCGGTCACGTCACCACTGGCGACCGTGGGCCAGGTGATGACGGCGAACCCGCACACGGCCCGCGAGGACACCGACGTGGCCGAGCTTGCTCACACGTTCGCCACCACCCACTGGAAGAGCGTGCCGGTGGTCCGCGGCGAGCTCCTCCACGGGGTCGTCAGCCGAAGTGACGTGATCCGGGCGATGTGGCGAACTGACGAGCAGATCGCCGCCGAGATCAGCAAGACGTATGCCGAGGTCGGTCTGCAGGCCTGGCACGTGGAGGTTGCCGACGGGGTGGCGACCATCACGGGGTCGGCTTCGGAGCGTGAACGGGGCGCTGCCATCTCGATCGC
>DASVKO010000197.1:0-2085 GCA_036385355.1 Dermatophilaceae bacterium | reverse complement strand
TCGCCTTGGTGTCATTCCGCACCAGGAAGACGAGCACCGCGACGATTGCCAGGACGACTACCGAGATGTAACTACTCAGCTGGTTAGCCAGGGGTGGCGGGGACGGCTGGGATCCAGGGGCTGTTCTGGTGGAGCATGCGGAGGGCGGCGAACGTGGACTGGCCTTGTTTGCGGGCGGTCGAGAGGTAGGAGCGGTGGCGGCAGAACGCTTCGGCGCCGGACATGGTGCGGAGGCAGCCGGCGATCTTCATCCGGATCTTGACGGGTCGGACGTCTTGCTCGCTGCCGTTGTTCGTGAACGGAACGTTCAGGTTGTGGGCGTAGCGCAGGACCTCGTCGCGGTGGGTATCGAGCCGGTCGAGCAGGTTGACGTGTTTGGGCCGTCGGGTCCTACCTCGGGCGCCGCGGTGGTGTTCGGGGTTGGCTGCCCAGCCGGCGGTGATCAGCTCGTCGTAGCGACGCCGGTAGGTGCCCAGCAGCGGTTCGGCCAGGCCGTCGGCGCCCAGTCGGCGGGCCGCGATCGTGGTGCGGTTGATCTCGGCCAGCAGCCGGTCCAGGCCGTCGGCCCAGTCGGCTTGGCCGTCAACCTCGCCGGCGGCGGCCAGCTCGCGTCCCAGATGAGCCCCGCACACGGCGTGCGCGACGTGGAAGGTCCAGTACGGTGCCCAGAAGTCATGCACCAACACGGTGTCGGCGCTCAGCGCGGGCAGCACCCCAGCTTCACGCATCGCCTCGACGCCTCGACGCGCCGAGACGGTGTAGAGGGTCAGTTCGTCGGTGCGCGCGGCGTGCACCCAGGCCAGAGCGCCGTCGAGGCGGATACCGGTCTCGTCCGCGCCGAGCACCGGGGCGGCCCGCAACCCCGCGATGACGGTGTCCAGGAACGGCTCCAGCCCGGCAGCGGCATCGAGGTACCAGCCCGCAAGCGACCCCTGGCTGATCGGCGCACCGACCAACTCGGTGAGCAGCTCCGCGGTGCGCGCCAACGGCAGGTGCTGGGCGGCCAGCAGGTAGCTTGCCAAGGCCCGCACTCCCGGCCCGTACTGGGTCGGCGCCCCGACCCCGTCCGGGACCGGTGCCATCGTGACCTGCCCGCAACCGCACCGACGGTGCTCCAAGCGGTGCTCGGCCACCCTCAGCACGATCACAGGCAGGTCGAACACCTGACGGGCCTCGGTCGAGACCACCGGCGCGTCGGCCAACGAGCGTCCACACCCGGCACAGGCCACCGGCTGATGCACCAGCACCTCGTCCGGATCCTTCACCTGACGCAGGGTCCGGCCCTCATGTCCCGGCTGCCCGCCGCTCTCACGCTCGGTGCGCTCCCGCCGCGACCGGGGCGCCGGCTTCTCATAGCCCTCGCTGCTCGGCGGCTTGTGCGAGTTGCGCGGCGTCTGCCGCAACCGGGCCTCCAACACCGAAAGCCGCTCGGACAGGACCCGGTTCAACTCCCGCAACTCAGCATTCTCCGCCGCAAGCTCCTCGTACGACGGCGACCCAGACACCCCACCAGCATCACCAGTCACACGCCGCAATCAACTAGGCGCGCCGACAAGCTGCTGAGTAGTTACCTCGCCACAAGCCGGCGACATCTCCAAGGAGGACTCCGGCGCGGGCGCGACCGAACGGTTGCGGCAGTACGAGATCTACCGCCAGATGCTGGCCGACCACTTCAACGAGACCGCCGACCAGGCGATGAACAAGGTCGAAGAGTTCGAGCGCCAAGTCAAAGACCGGTTCATCAAGCACCCCGGGCAGATGCGTCTGCTCATCGTGGTCGACAAGCTTCTGACCGGCTTCGACGCACCGAGCGCGACCTACTTGTACATCGACAAGAAGATGCAGGACCACGGCCTGTTCCAGGCCATCTGCCGGGTCAACCGCCTTGACGGCGATGACAAAGAATATGGATATATCATCGATTATAAGGACCTGTTCCAGTCGCTCGAAGGGGCAGTCAATGATTACACCTCCGGTGCATTCGATGCCTACGACAAAGAGGATGTAATGGGCTTGCTCAGCAACCGGCTCGACAAAGCCAAAGAGCATCTTGAAGAAGCCCGCGAAGCAATCAAAGCCCTGTGC
>DASVKO010000196.1:0-10061 GCA_036385355.1 Dermatophilaceae bacterium | reverse complement strand
CCGGCACAGACGAGTCGGTGATCCCTCCCGTCGAGGCGCTTGTCGCCCGCACCGGCAAGCTCACGGCACGGGTCAACGACAAGGCCGGCTTTGTCCTGAACCGCCTGCAGTATGTCTTGCTCAAGGAGGCCATCAACCTGGTCGAGGAGGGCGTGGCGACCGCGGAAGCCGTCGATACCGTCGTCCGCACGACGTTCGGGTACCGACTGGCCTTCTTTGGCCCCTTCGCGATCGCCGACATGGCAGGCCTGGACGTCTACCGGGCGTGCTTCGGCACTCTCGAGCAACACTATGGCGAGCGACTGAAGGCGCCGGAGATGCTGAACGAGCTCGTGGACGCGGGCAAGTACGGCGTCAAGCAGGGTGGCGGCTTCGTGACCGAAGCCGGGGATCAGACCGCGCTCATCGCCTACCGCAACACGGCCTATGCACGGCTTGGACAGCTCCTGCGTGAGCTGGGCCCCGCGCCCATGTGACTCCCATAAACACCGGCCGCCGGCCGAACCCACCTGTGAACGACAACGAAGGATGTGCTCATGACATACACCGCCGAGACCTGGCCGATCGCCTGCGCGATGCTGGCCCTGGGGAGCAAGGACTCTCATGGCAACCCGATCCACGACGCCTCGACCGAGGAGTGGGCCAGGCACCTGCGCCAGGTGAAGGACCTGGGCTTTACCGAGATCGACCCCACCGACACATGGGTGCGTGTAGCCGATCTCGAGGCTGCCCGGCTCAAGGAGCTCAAGGACCTGCTGACCGACCTCGGTCTCACGATCCCGGCGATCTCCACCTCACGGCGCAGCGTTCTGGACGTCAAACACGGCGACGAGTACCTCGCCTACAGCCACCGACTCCTGGACGTGGCCGCCGAGCTCGACGTCAAGATGGTCAGCTTCGGCTTCTTCCAGGACCTCACCCCAGAGCAGCAGAAGGCGCTTTGGTTCTGGCTCGTCGACGGTTACAAGGACCCCGACGACGCGCAAGTCCGGGCAAAGGCCGCATCCCTCATTCGCGAGCTTGCCGAGCACGCGAAGCAGAACGGTCAGGAGATCACCCTCGAGATGTATGAGGACACGTACGTCGGCACCTGCGACGGCGCGGTCGCCTTCCTACAGGAGGTAGACCACCAGGCGTGTGGCCTCAACCCGGACCTCGGGAACTTCATCCGCCTGCACCGGCCCATCGAGCCGGTCCAGTCGATGCTCGACAAGGTGCTGCCGCACGCCAACTACTGGCACGTCAAGAACTACCTTCGTGACGAGGACCCGGCGACCGGCGCGATCATGACCTTCCCCGTTCCGATGGACCAGGGCCTCATCAACTACCGGTCCGCCATCCGTCAAGCCCTCGACCTGGGCTTCACAGGCGCCTTCCTCACCGAGCACTACGGCAGCGACGGCCTGGGAGTGTGCGCGCGAAACCGCGAGTACATCAGGGGCATCCTCGCCGGTGCGCTCGTCTGACGACGGGGAGCCTTGCCGGGATGTCCGATCTGCCGCCGCTCATCGCGGTCAGCCTGAAGATGTACCTTGGCGTCGCCGCCACCCGCGCCTGGGTGGCGCAGGTGGCTGACGTCGGGGCATGTCTGGAGACCGACGCCAATATTGAGCTTGCGGTCCTGCCCACCTTCCCGCTGCTGGAGTCGACCGCGAAGACACTCGCCGGCACCGGCATCTGTTGGGGCGCCCAGGACGTGGCGGCCTCGCTGGACGGCGCCCAGACCGGCGAGGTCTCGGTGGAGGTCCTCGCCGAGCTCGGTTGTCGATACGTCGAGATCGGACATGTCGAACGGCGGCGGCTGTTCGGCGAGGACGACGACATGGTCCAGGCGAAGGTCTCGCAGGTCGTCGGCGCGGGGTTGGTGCCGTTGTACTGCCTCGGTGAGGCCGAGCGCGGCGTCCCGAGTGACGCTGCCCACGCCTGTCTCGTGCAGCTTCAGAAGCTGCTCGACGTCGCCGCCGGCAGTGAGGTCGTGGTCGCCTACGAGCCGACGTGGGCGATCGGCGCCAGCGTTCCTGCCCCCGCGGAGTATGTCGCAGACGTCTGCTCACACCTCCGATCACGCCTCAACTCCTATGCCGGCCCTTCCCGCCTCTTGTATGGCGGTAGTGCCGGACCGGGCACCTACCAGAGCCTGCGTCCCGCAGTCGACGGGCTCTTCCTCGGGCGGTTCGCCCACGACACCCGCGCCCTGGCACAAGTCGTCACCGAAGTCATCACCAGCGGCCAGAGCCGCATCGCCACATTCACCTCGAGCAAGGAGCAGACATGAGCGTCAATCCCATCCCCGCAGATAGGACAGCAGTCGTTACCGGGGCAGGCGGCACAGCGGGTATCGGACGGATCGTTGCCCGTACCCTCGCCGAGGGCGGCTGGCACGTGGCCCTCATTGACAACAACGCGGACGGGCTGGCCACGGTCGAGCAGGAGCTCAAGGACCTGGGGTACGAGAACGTCCTCGCGATCGCCACAGACATCACGTCCAAGGACTCCGTGGCAGCTGCGTTCTCCACTATCGACGAGAAGCTGCCGCCGGTGGTAGCTCTGGTCAACCTCGCGGGCATCGCCTCCCCGGTCGCACTCCATGAGATCGAGCTTGAGGACTTCGAGCGGGTGATGGCGGTCAACGTCACCGGCTCCTACCTCATGCTCAAGGCAGCCGCTGCGCGGATGATCCCACAGGGCGTCGGCCGAATCATCAACACCTCCTCGATCACCGCGTTCGATGGTGGCGGGACGTTCTCCAAAGGCGTCTACGCAACCGCCAAAGCCGCAGTCATCGGGATGTGCCGCGGCGGTGCCCGAGAGCTGGGCCCCCACGGCATCACCGTCAACGTCATCGCGCCCGGGCCCATCGACACCCAGATCATGGGCGGCAAGCTCACCGACGAACGCAAGGAGTCCATGTCCTCAACGATCCCGCTCGGCCGCGTCGGCCAGCCCGAGGACATTGCGGCCACTGTCGCATTTCTCCTCTCAGACGGCGCAGGCTATATCAATGGCGCCACGATCCAGGTCGACGGTGGAAAGTACATGCACTGACAGGTAGTCCCGGCCCAGCTCGACACATATACCCATCTCCACACATCTACCAGGAGACAACGATGTCTACTACTGTCAGCCGAGAAGCGGCTAATCGTTTTGAGCTCTCTGAGCTCGCCACCAAGCACGTGTTCCGAAGGCTTATCCCCTTCCTGCTCCTCATGTACGTCATTGCGTTCCTGGACCGGAGCAACCTCGCCTTCGCAAAGGACGAGTTTGCGATCAACAACGGAATCAGCGCATCGGCGTACGCGTTGGGAGCGGGCCTGTTCTTCGCCGGCTACGCGCTCTTCGAGATCCCCAGCAACATCATGCTGCACAAGGTGGGGGCCCGTTGGTGGCTCGCTCGGATCATGGTGAGCTGGGGCATCGTCTCGGCCTGCTTCATGTTCGTCAACGGTCCGACAAGCTTCTACATCCTGCGCGTCCTCCTGGGCATCGCCGAGGCCGGATTCTTCCCGCGTGTGATCCTCTTCCTCACCTACTGGGTGCCGGCGCGTCACCTCAACCGAGCCCGGGGCATCTTCTACATGGGCATCGCCCTGGCGGGAATCATCGGTAACCCGCTCTCGGGAAGCCTCCTCGAGCTCGATGGCTTCGCCGGCATGAGGGGCACGCAGTGGATGTTCCTCGTCGAGGGAGTGCTCGCCGTGGTCGTCGGCGTCTGGGCCTACTTCTTCCTCACCGACCACCCCAAGGATGCCGACTGGATGGACCCGGCTCAGCGCCAGGCTCTGGTCGAGACCATCGCGGCCGAGGACACCGCCAAGAACGAGGGCCACGGTCCCCGCAGCGTCTGGACATCACTGGCGAACTTCCGCGTCTGGTACTTCGCCTTGGTCTACTTCTGCATCCAGATCGCCGTCTACGGAATGACGTTCTTCCTGCCGACCCAGGTCGTCGCAATCACCGGGCAGAAGCTCGGCTTTCAGGCATCCCTGGTCACGGCCATCCCGTGGATCTTCGGCCTCCTCTCGGTGGCGTTCTTCCCCGGCCTAGCCGACCGGAGCCGTCAGCACCGGATCATCGGCTGCGGGCTCCTCCTGACCACCGCCTTCGGCATCTGGCTCTCCGGAGCGATGAGCGGCACCCCCGTCGTGGCCATCGCGGGCCTCTCCCTGGCGGCCATCGGCTTCGTCGGGATGCAGCCGATCTTCTGGGCCCTGCCCACCGAGTACATGACCGGGTACGCCGCCGCGGCGGGCATCGGCCTGATCAACTCCCTGGGCAACCTCGGCGGCTTCCTCGCTCCGAACATGCGGGACTTCTTCGATGAGCATGTGGGCGGCAACGCCGGCCTCAACTCCCTGGCCATCGGAGCCGTCCTCGGCGCGATCCTCTGGGGTCTGACCGGCTTCTTCAAGAAGGCGAACGCGATCGAGGAGGGGCGTCTCGACGAGGTGGACGCGCAAGGAGTTGACAAGGTCTGAGGCGACACCACAGCAACAGCACGGACCAGCACGAAAGTGGGGCGGTCGTCGTCGCACGGGCGCCCCACTCGGTAACCTCCCCCAGATCTCAAGGAGTTGTCGTGGGTGTCCCACTCGAAACATTGCTGAAGGGTCTACCGAAAGGCCCCAAGGTGCCAGCGCACCTCGTCGCGGCCCAGACTGAGAGCTCAGATCGCGTCCTGGTCGTCCTGGACGACGACCCCACCGGGACCCAGTCCGTCGCCGACCTTCCGGTCCTGATGAACTGGTCGCCAAGCTCAATGGAATGGGCGCTGCGCCAGGGCAAGCCTGCGGTGTACGTGATGACGAACTCCCGCAGCCTCGCGCCCACAGATGCCGAGGAGCGCAACCGTCAGGTCGCGAGCAGTGCCTTCGCGGCTGCTGCCAAGGTGGGCGTCAACGTCGACTTCGTCTCCCGGTCTGACTCCACCCTGCGTGGGCACTTCCCCCTGGAGACCGACGTCCTCGCGCAGGAGATCTTCTCCCACACCGGCAGTCAGGTGGACGGGGTCATCATCGTGCCAGCCTTCGGCGACGCCGGGCGGATCACTGTGAGGTCCATCCACTACGCAGGGTCGCAAGCCGATGGGTACACGCCGGCAGGCGAGACCGAGTTTGCCAAAGACGCCACCTTTGGATACCGATCCTCGGACCTGCGCGACTGGGTACAGGAGAAGACCGCGGGACGGGTTCTCGCAGCCGACGTGGCCAGCATCGACCTCACAACACTGCGCACCCACCACGAGGAGACCATTGCGGTGCTGCGTGGCCTGTCGAAGGCGCAGCCTGCCGTGGTGGACATCGTCGAGGAAAACGACCTTCGCCTGCTCGCGCTGGCTCTCGCCGAGGCTGAACGGGCTGGGTCCCGACTGCTCTACCGAGTCGGACCTCCTTTCGTCCGTGCTCTCATCGGCCAGGAGCCTCGCCCGCCTCTAGAGGCCGACGACATCTCCGCGATCCGAGCAGGCGGGCTGGCAGAGAAGGCCGTGGGTGGCTTGATCGTGGTCGGTTCACACGTGGCCATGACCACCAGACAGCTCGAGGCCCTTGTCGAGCGGACCTCTCCCGTTGAGCTGGAGATCGACGTGGCGACGGTCATTGGTGATCGTCCCGGGAACCATCTGAACGAGGTGGCCGAGCGGGCCGTTGCGGCGCTGGCTACCGGGAACGTCGTCGTTCGGACGAGCCGCAGCCTGGTCACCGGGACGGACGCTGGGGACTCCCTGGCTCTCTCCCGCCAGGTCTCCACCGCAGTGGTCGAGGTTGTCCGCCGGATTCTCGCGGGTTACCCGCCACGATTCGTGGTCGCCAAGGGTGGGATCACCTCCTCCGATGTCGCCAGTCGCGGCCTGGGGATCGAGCGAGCCGTGGTACGTGGGCCCATGCTGCCTGGGATCGTGTCGCTGTGGGAGCCCATGGACGGGCCAGCCCGAGGGATCCCGTACATCGTCTTCGCCGGCAACGTCGGCGGCCCCAGCTCGCTTGCCGACGTCGTGGACAAGCTTTCAGGTTAAGACTGCACAAGATCTCAGACTGTACAGACCTTTCGAAGGAGATAACCGTGACCTCTACACTCGCTGTGCTCGGACTTGGTGCCATGGGCCTGCCGATGGCTCGTCACCTCGCCACGTCGTTCCCGGTCCGAAGCTATGACATCGACCCGGCTCGTGGCCGCTCCGCCGGGGACTTCTCCACGGCCTGCGGCACCGCTCAGGAAGCCGCCACCGGTGCCCACATCGTCCTGCTCGCCGTGCGTAACCGCGATCAGCTCGCCGAGGTGCTGTGGGGCTCCGATGGTGTGGTCCCGGTCTTGGAAGCGGGCTCGGTCATCCTTCTCACCTCCACGATCGGGATCGACGCGGTGCGCGATGTCGCGCGTCAGCTCACTGAGCAAGACCTGCTCCTGGTTGACGCCCCGGTGTCGGGCGGACCGGTCCGGGCGGGCAACGGTGACTTGCTTGTCACCGTTGGCGCAGACGACAAGGCCTACGAAAAGGTTCTTCCGGTGCTGGAGGCAATGGCGTCAACGCTGAAACGGGTCGGCCCGCGCCCCGGGGACGGTCAGTGCATGAAGACGGTCAACCAGCTCCTGTGCGGGGTCCACATCGCCGCGTCCGCCGAAGCTCTGGCGCTGGCCAGAGCTCTGGGCCTCGACCCGGCTGCTGCTCTGGAGACCCTGGGCGCGGGGGCTGCCGCCTCGTTCATGCTGGCTGATCGCGGACCGCGCATGTTGCAGGCCTACGACGAGGGTGGCGCTGAGGTCCGTAGCCGCCTGGACATCTTCGTCAAGGACATGGGCATCGTGACGACAGCCGCGCGCGGCGTGGGCGTCTCCACCCCCCTGGCCGCCGCCGCTGAGCAGGTCTACCTCATGGGCCAGGCCCAAGGGATGGCCGCGCAGGACGACTCCAGCGTCATCACCGTGCTCGCTCCCACGGTGTCCTGAGACAGGCGAAACCATGTCGTCTTGCAAAACCGCCTTCAGAGTCGAACCACTACAGAAAAGGAGCCAGTGACATGAAGGCACTCGTCATGGAGGCCCCGTGGGTCCTCACAGTGCAAGAGGTCTCGACCCCGGAGCCCGGCCCGGACGACGTCCTGGTCAAGATCGCGGCCACAGGCATCTGCGGCTCGGACTTCCACGGATTCTCCGGAGAGAACGGACGGCGCAAGCCCGGCCAGATCATGGGCCACGAGACGGTGGGTCACGTTGCGAAGGTGGGAGGCAACGTGATCGACCTGGAGGAAGGCGCCTGCGTGACAGTGAACCCTGTGCTGTCATGCGACGACTGTGACGTCTGCCGGGCGGGCAACGAGCAGAGCTGTCCGCACCGCAAGGTCATCGGCGTGGCCCCCGACCTGTCGTCGGCGTTCGCGGAGTACCTGTTGGTCAGACGTAGCAACGTGATTGCCCTGGCCGAGGGAGTCGACCCCGAGCTCGGCACGCTCGTCGAACCGCTGGCTGTCGGCTACCACGCCGCCGTGCGTGGCGGGTGCTCCAGCGAGGACACCGTGCTGGTCATCGGTGGCGGACCGATCGGCCAGGCCGCATACCTCGCGGCGCGGCGACTCGGCGCAACGAGGGTGGCCGTCTCCGACATCAACCCGACTCGCCGCGCCCTGTGCGCAGAGCTGGGCGCCGCCGTCGTCGACCCGTCGGCCAACCCACTTGAGGAGTCCATCGTCGACGCTCTCGGCGCGAAGGCAACGCTCGTCATCGACGCAGTGGGGGCGAGCGCCACCCTGGCCGACGCCATGAGTGCCTCAGCCTTCGGTGCGAGAGTGGTGCTGGTCGGGATGGCCGGGCCGTCCGTGGAGCTGGCCGCCTATGCGATCAGTACCGAGGAGCGCACTCTCATCGGCAGCTTCTGCTACTCCCGCGAGCACTTCGCGCAGACGGCGGCATGGGTCGGGACGACGGAGGCGCCGCTGCACAAGCTGATCGACGGCCGCGTGGGTTTCGAGGGCGCCGAGGCGAGCTTCACCGAGCTGGCCGAGGGCCGGAGCGACAAGAGCAAGATCCTGGTCTTCCCCGGCGGCGCTCCCCTGACTCAGGCGCAGGTGACCTGATGGGTATGCCGAGGATCGCCCAGGTTCGAGCGTTCACCGTGGCAGCCAAGGGCGGTGCCGACTACCACGACCAGGATGGGTACCACTGGATCGACGACCACATTGCCACACCGATGGCCAAGTACCCGGGATACGCAGACAGCCGCCGCAGCTTTGGTATCAACGTCCTGGGCACCCTGGTCGTGAAGATCGAGGCCACCGATGGCACCGTCGGCTTCGGCGTCACCACCGCCGGCGAGATCGGCGCCTGGATCGTCGAGAGGCATCTGTCGCGGTTCCTCGAGGGGGCGCTGGTGACCGATGTTGAGCGCATCTGGGACCAGATGTACCTCTCGACTCTCTTCTATGGCCGCAAAGGGATCGTCCTGAACGCCATCAGTGCGGTTGACCTCGCGCTCTATGACCTGCTCGGCAAGATCCGGCAGGAGCCCGTGTACCAGCTCCTGGGTGGCCCGGTTCGTGAGGAGCTGCAGTTCTACGCCACCGGTGCGCGGCCAGACCTTGCGCAACAGCTCGGCTTCATCGGCGGCAAGATGCCACTGCACCATGGCCCGGCCGAGGGCGAGGAAGGTCTGAACGCCAACATCGCCGAGCTGGCCGAGATGCGCTCCCGCGTGGGCGATGACTTCTGGCTCATGTGGGACTGCTGGATGTCCCTTGACCTGGACTACGCGACACGTCTTGCGCTGCGCAGCCACGAGCACGGCCTGAAGTGGATTGAGGAGTGCCTCATCCCCGACGACTACTGGGGCTACCGCGACCTCAGACGGGCCGTCCCGCCCGACATGCTCGTCACCACCGGCGAGCACGAGTCCACGAGGCATGGCTTCCGGATGCTGCTCGAGATGGAGTGTGCCGACATCATCCAGCCCGACGTGGGCTGGTGCGGCGGTATCACTGAGCTGATCAAGATCTCAGCACTCGCCGACGCCCACGGCGCTCTGCTCGTACCTCACGGCTCGAGCGTCTACTCGTACCACTTCGTCGTCACGCGCCACAACAGCCCCTTTGCCGAGTTCCTCATGATGGCGCCCAAGGCCGACGAGGTCGTCCCCATGTTCACCCCTCTCCTGCTGAACGAGCCGTTGCCGGTCAACGGCAGGATGAAGCTGCCTGACACACCCGGATTCGGCGTCGAGCTGAACCCCGAGTGCCAGCTGGACCGGCCCTACACCCACTGACAGCCACCATCATGAAAGGCCCGACATGAAGCTGATGAGAGTCGGCCAGCCCGGACGAGAGGTCCCCGTCGTCAGCCTCGACGGCGCCGTGTTCCTCGACGCTCGCTCGATCACGGATGACTATCACCCCGAGTTCTTCTCCAGCGGCGGTCTGGACGACCTGCGCACAGCGGTGAAGCAGGGAGCCCTGCCGGCCATGGACGTGACCGGTCAGCGCATTGGCGCCCCGGTCGCGCGCCCGGCCGCCGTGATCTGTATCGGGCAGAACTATGCGGCACACGCGGCCGAGTCCGGAGCCGAGCCGCCGAAGGTCCCGATTGTCTTCTTCAAGCATCCGAACACCCTTCACGGTCCGTACGACGACGTGCGGATCCCGATGAAGGCAGAGAAGACGGACTGGGAGGTTGAGCTTGCCGTGGTCATCGCCTCGCAGGCCCGCTATCTGCAGTCTCGGGAGGACGCCCTGGCGTGCATCGCCGGCTATGCCGTCTCCAACGACGTCTCCGAACGGGAGTTCCAGACCACGCTCTCCGGTGGTCAGTGGTCAAAGGGCAAGTGTTGCGAGGACTTCCAGCCGCTGGGGCCCTGGCTGGTCGTGGACGAGATCGTTGACCCACAGAAGCTCGGCCTCCGCTCGTGGGTCAACGGCGAGCCCCGTCAGGACTCGGACTCCTCCGACATGATCTTCACCGTGGCAACCCTGATCCAGCACCTTTCGCAGTTCATGGTGCTGAGCCCTGGCGACGTCATCAACACCGGCACGCCTCAGGGAGTCGCCCTCTCCGGCCGTTTCCCGTACCTGCGGGCAGGGGAC
>DASVKO010000195.1:0-1878 GCA_036385355.1 Dermatophilaceae bacterium | reverse complement strand
CGGGGTCCCACTCGGTCATGGGGACGCAGCCCTCGAGCTCGACGCCTCCGTAGGCCTGCAGCAGCATGAATCGCATGGCTTCATCCTTTACCTCTGGTGGGCGCTTCCCGCCGCACTCATCCCTAGGTCGAAGCCGAGCCGCAGTTCTCGACATCCCTCGCGAAGAGCTTCTCTCAGTGCTGCCAGGCGGCGATACAGACCCGGGCTGCTGCGGCGGGTGTTCCGATCGGTACTGGGATGTGCAAGCAACCCGCTGACCTCCACAGATGCATGAGGACGGACTCTCATGGACGTGCGGCTGAAGCCACGGGTCCAGGGCACGACTCCGTCTGGGCTCGACACCCGTTGTCCACAGGTCCGGCGGGCGGCCCCCCACGTGATCACAGTTGAGTGATAGGCCAGAAATGGCCACCACGCTAGGCGGTCAAGGGGGCGGTCAAGGGGGCGGTCAAGGGGGCGGGCAAGGGGGCGGGCAGCGATGCGGACTGGGGGATCGTCGTTGGGGGGCGCGTGATGGCGGAGGGTCAGGGCCGACGCGGCAGCGTCCGGCAAGCCGACAATGGCACCTGGTACTTCATTGGTCGATATCGACGACGGCAGCGGTCCCCGCAAGCAGACGCGCAGGCGCGGCTTCGCGACGCGGAGGGCAGCACAGGCCGCGCTTTCGACGACGCTCCACGACCCCTCGCGCAAGACCTACGTCGCACCCTCCCGACAGACCCTCGCGGTGTTCGCCCAGCAGGAGTGGCTCCCAGCGATCGAGCCGACGGTCCGGCCGAGCACGTACGGCAGCTACGCCCGCAACATCCGCCTCAATGTCGTCGAGCATGCGATCGGACTTACGTTGCTGCAGCAGGTGGACGCACCCCGACTCAACCGGTTCTATGCTGATCTCCTCGCCGGCCGGGACGAATGAGGCCGCTCTCACCGCGTTCCGTGCAGTACGTACACGTCCTCCTGCACAGACTCTACCGAGATGCCATCCGGTGGGATCGGCTGATCCGTAACCCCTGCGACTCCGCCGATCCCCCGAGGCCCGGCTCCGGCCATCGCGCGACGATGCGGACGTGGACGGCTCCGCAAGTGGGCCAGTTCCTGGAGGCGACCGCCGATGACCGATGGAGCGCGGCTTGGTGGCTGCTCGCGATGACCGGGATGCGTCGCGGTGAGGTGCTCGGACTTGCCTGGGATGCGGTCGACCTCGACGCTTCCGTCGTCTCGGTTCGCCGGACGCTGGTGACCGTTCAGGCGCGACGCGACGGGGAGCCGGGGATGGCGTGGAGCGAGCCAAAGCCTGACAAGAGCTGGCGCTCCGTGGCGTTGGACCCTGAGACCGTCGCCGTGCTGCGTTCGCACCGGGCCCGTCAGCTCGAGGAGCGCCTGCTGCTGGGTCCGGCATACGACGACCAGGGGCTGGTCGTGGCCAAAGCAGATGGGAGCCCGCCGCATCCCAAGACGCTGTCCTGGCACTTCGGCTCGGCCGTCAGGCGCAGCGGGCTGCCCGCGATCCGCCTGCACGACCTGAGGCACTCACACGCCACCCTTGCCCTCAAGGCGGGTGTCATCCTCGGGTCGTTCAGGAGCGGCTCGGCCATGCCAACGTGGGAGTCACGCTAGACACCTACAAGTCACGTGACCATGCCCATGCAGGCCGAGACGGCGGCGCTCGTCGCCGGCCTCGTCGTTGCTTCGCGAAAGTCTAGTCTCCGTGACCACTTTCGTGACCAGAATGGCCCTCGTGGCCGATGAAGCGTATATAACCGCAGGTCAGCGGGGTGGCGATGAGCGGTGGAGGTGGGATTTGAACCCACGGACGGGTTGCCCCGTCACACGCTTTCGAGGCGTGCTCCTTCGGCCGCTCGGACACTCCACCGCCGG
>DASVKO010000194.1:0-3768 GCA_036385355.1 Dermatophilaceae bacterium | reverse complement strand
TGGCTGGTGTCTTTCGTTTTCCATGGTTTCGAGGCACAACATGTAGCACTGGGAGTGCGCTGAAATGCCAACATATTGTGGTGACCTCACCCATGTCGCCGTCAACAACGCGTTTGACACCTGGCACCTAGGGACGGTGTGGCGATGGAGGCATCGTCTATCGCCGTTCCCAATCGGCTCTGCTGAGCCGGTAGAGCACGTGACGGCGCAGCGGACCGTCCGGGACGCGAGGGTGGTCGAAGTCCTCGGATGCGTCGCGCATCATGCCAACTCGCTGCATCACCTGCCGCGAACGCAGGTTGTCGGTGGTCGTGAAGGAGACCATTTCGTCGAGCCTCAGCGGGCCGAAAGCCGTCGCCAAAACGGCGTTTGCAGCTTCGGTTGCATAGCCCTGACCCCAACCTGACCTGGCGAGCCGCCATCCGATCTCTGTACAGGGAGTGAACTGGGCCTCCCAAGCGGGCGCCGACAGACCGACGAACCCGATGAAGTGGCCGCTGGCTCTGACCTCGACTGCCCACAGGCCGTGGCCGTCACACTGAAGCTTCTCGGCGCAGCGATCCATCAGCCTGTCGGACTGGTCTTGGGTCAGCACGGCGGGGAAGTGCTCCATGACCAACGGGTCGGCATTCAGCTCGGCGAAAGGCGCCCGGTCGCGCTCCTCCCACTGCCTCAGCACCAGCCGTGAGGTCGAAGGTTCGATCAACGGCGTGGCCACAGTATCCAAGGTACCGGCGGGGCAGGGTCGCTTGGTGGACACTGGGCAGATGGGCGAGGAGATGGCACGGCCGCTCTGCGTGACGTGTGGACACAAAGCGGAGGACGAATCCGCTGCTCGTCTCACCTGGGCTCTGGGAGTGGAAAAGGGTCGACGGGTCTGGACCTGCGACCGCTGCAGCCGTGAACACCTGCGCAGCATCGAAGGCAAGCTTGACTCTGCCTGGTGGTGGTGACGGCGGATGGGCCCCCCGGTTCGGCTGGCATGTGCCTGCACCGTCCCTAGGTTTGCGAAAGGAGGAGGTCGTAGGGGGGGAGGTCTGCGCCTGGCAGCCAGCGGTCCAGGATCGCGCGGCCTGGGACTTCGCCCTGAATCTGGCAGAGGACGCCGAGACCGCCGAGCCACACCCGGTGGATCAGGAGGTACTCCGGTGGCAAGTTCAGCTTGAGGCCCATTCCGTAGTTCGGGCGGCGGGGATCGTTGAGGTGCAACGTCATGGAGCGCAGCCAGGCACGTGAGAAGGTGAACGTGTCGGTCCGCAGTGGCTCCATGAACGGCCCGATGAAGGCCAGCAGCGCGTCCGCGTCGATGTCGATCGAGTCCTTGACGAACCCCTGGCGTCGCAAGCCTTCCAGCGAGCCCTCGGCGTCGCCCATCAAAGCCAACGTGAGCAGCTGACCCATCTCGATCGGAAGGCCATGGGGCAGGCGGTTGACAGCTCCGAAGTCGAGGACGCCAAGGCGGCCGTCGGGGAGCATCCGGAAGTTGCCGGGATGGGGGTCGGCATGCAGCAGCCCGGCTCGCTGGGGCCCGACCACCAAGAACTCCAGGTAACGGGTCGCGGCGGCGTCGCGGGCCTCCTGAGAACCAGTGGCGATGATCGCTGAGAGGGGGGTTCCGTCCAGCCACTCGCTCACGATGACGTTGCCCTTGTGGTGGACGACGTGGGGGATCGCGAACTCAGGGTCACCCTCGAACGCCGCCGCAAAGGCAGCCTGGGACCTGGCCTCGATCCCGTAGTCCAGCTCCTCGCCCACCCGGCTCTTCAGCTCGTCGAGGATCGGTTTGAGCTCGAGTCCCGGGATCCAGCTGCCGGCCAGCCGAGCCACCCGGGAGACCTGGTTGAGATCGCTGATCAGCGCCTGGCCCGCCCCCGGGTACTGCAGCTTCACGGCGACGTCGCGTCCGTCCTTCCAGACGGCGCGGTGCACCTGGCCGATCGACGCCGCGGCAGCCGGCGTGTCGTCGAACGAGAGAAACTTCTGCCGCCAGCGGGGCCCGAGCTCGGCGACCAGCACCGCGTGGACGATCGCCGCGGGCATCGGCGGCGCGGCATCCTGCAGCTTGGTCAGCGTTGCGCGGTACGGTCCGGCGAGCTCCTCGGGCATGGCTGCCTCGAAGATTGACAGCGCCTGGCCGAACTTCATCGCCCCGCCCTTGAGCTCGCCCAGGACTTTGAAGAGCTGGTCGGCTGTGCGGGCCTGAACCTCGGCGGCCACGAGCTCGGCCGGCTTGCCTCCCACCCGCCTGCCCAGGCCCATCGCGGTGCGACCTGCGAGCCCTAACGGCAAGGCTGCGAGCTTCACCGTGCGCATCGCTGCCCTGCGGGGGATTTCGCTCACCCCGTCATTGTCGCCTGCTCGGCGGCACAGTCGCAAAGTGGATGGCGAAACCAGCGCCTGCAGAGGGTTGCCGGCCACGGCAGTGAGAGCTCCAGCGAGAGGTCGCCCGGCACCGGCTGCCCGTCCAGGCAGGCATGCACGATCATGGCGGCGGCACCGACGGCCATGGCGGTCAACGCGCCCTCGAGGCTGACCGGCGCGCCGGGACGCAGCGGCCATGAGGGAGCGAGCTGGGACAGCAGCACCGGCCAGGCTGCGTCCTTGTCGCGGCGGTGAAGATCCATGCACGAGAGGCAGGGTCCGGCGCCCCGGCTGATCAACGGACCGACCTGCGCCCGATGAGCCTGGGCCACCAACGGCAGATGCGGTATGCCGCGGCGTCGCCACGGTTCGCCCGCATCGGGGTGGATCGCGCCCACCGCGGCCAGCACCACCAGATCAGGGCGGGCAGGAAGATCCGATACCGGGCCGAGAGTGGCGCGTCTCCCGCCGGGCGGCAGACCGCGCAGCTCGAGGTCCAGCACGTCCGCCGCGTTCGCGCCGACGCTGACCTGACCGATCCCGCCCACCCGCAGCAGATCTGCGAGAGCGCACGGCAGGTCGCCCTCGCCGCTGATCACGACGTGCTGGGTGGCCCGGGCGGCAACGTGGTCGTAGCCGTCGCCAGCCAGGCCGTAGGCCGCCGAGATCGCCATCGCCGTGGCATCCGGCCGCCGGAGATGCCGGGGCGGCTCGTGGATCGGGGGAAGCCAGGCCCGGTCGGTGGCTGTCTCGACCAGCAGATGGTGCTCGTCCAGGGTCGCGATGAGCGCCGCGACCCGATCGGCGGTAACGCCCGCGGCTGCAGCCTCGGCATACAGCGTCTGGGTGTCCATGCGCCCGTCCAGAGCCTCGGTCACGGCGATCTCGGCGTCGCTGAGCCCCTCCAGGACGACGCCGGCGTTGGGCCACAGGCCCAGCTGGAGTGAGCCGGGACCGCGTCGCAGCGGTTGCGCGTGGCTCTTGAGGCGGGGTCTTCTGTTCATGGGATTCCTCCGGCGATGGGGCGTTGTGAGGAATCTGTCACGCGCTGTCGGGGAGGTCCGGGCTTCATCCACAGCCGCCTGAGTACGAGTACTCAGGCGGGACGCGTGAAGGGGCGGCATCCGGGCGTGCTGCCCGGGTGCCGCCCCTTCACGTAGAGCGTTGTCGCGTCGTGCGGTGTTGCTGAGGTTCGGGGGCGCTCAGGCCTTGCCGAGGATGCGGTTGAGGTTCGTGCCACAGACGGGGCACTTGCCCTTGGCCATGCGGCGGCCGTTCGTCTCGACGACCTTGCCAGTGGCGTCTCGCTTCTCCTTGCACTTCACGCAGTAGAAGTCGCCCGTGTACGTTTCGCCGGTCTCTACAGACTCTGCCATTTGTCTATGTCTCCTGTTTCGTTCCAACCGC
>DASVKO010000193.1:0-14743 GCA_036385355.1 Dermatophilaceae bacterium | reverse complement strand
CGTCGGCGGCTCTGGCTGTCGCGTCGCAGGCCAAGGCCAAGAAGAAGCTCTTCATCGACGTGGGCGCCGCCACCACAGCCCTCACCGGCAAGTCTTGCAACAAGTACACCTTCCACTGGGCGTACGACACCTACATGCTCGCCCACGGCACCGGGGCCAGCGTGGTCAAGAACGGTGGCAAGAAGTGGAGCATCGTGTATCCGGACTACGCGTTCGGCCAGGACATGACGAAGTCCTTCACGGCCGCGATCAAGGGCGCGGGGGGCACGGTGGACCAGAGCATCTCGACCCCGTTCCCCAACGACAACTTCGCCACGTTCATCACCAAGGCCGTCTCGACGAAGCCTCAGGTGATCGGGACCATGGCTGCTGGTGGTGACCTCATCAACTTCGTCAAGCAGTTCAACCAGGCAGGCATGCGTGACAAGGCGACCCTGGCTGTCGGCCTGATGTTCATCACCGACATCCACTCGCTGGGGGTCGAGCAGTTCGCCGGCACCACCTTCACCGACGCGTGGTACTGGAACCTCGACGCCCGGAACAAGGCCTGGGCTGACAGGTTCAAGGCCAAGACCAACACCCGCCCGTCGTTCGCCCATGCCGCCAACTACTCGGCCGCGCTCCAGTACCTCGAGGCCGTGCAGCGTGCCGGCACCGACAACGCCGACGCTGTCGTCAAGCAGCTCGAGGGCAAGAAGCTCAACGACGTCTTCCTGCGCAACGGCATGGTCCGGGCCGCAGATCACCGGGTCCTGCACGACTCCTACCTCGCCCAGGTCAAGACCAAGGCCGAGGTCAAGGAGGACTGGGACTACGAGAAGATCCTCAGCACCATCCCGGCAGACAAGGCCTTCGGCCCGGCCTCGGCCGACTGCAAGATGTGATCCGGACTCCGGGGCCCGGGTCTGTCGATCGGGCCCCGGAGCCTCGCAGTCAGATCGAACGCAGCAGGCAGACCGAACCCAGCTGTCAGACCGAACCCAGCTGTCAGACCGAACCCAGGCCAGCTCGAGGAGCTTCATGAGCGCATTCGTCCAATACACCCTTCAGGGGCTCGCTGCCGGCGGCTTCTACGCCCTTGCGGCCCTGGGTCTCGCCGTCATCTTCGGCGTCCTCGGCGTCGTCAACTTCTCCCACGGTGCCTGCTACATGCTCGGTGCGGTGGCTGCAGCGGTCCTGCTCGATATGGGCATGCACTTCTGGGTTGCCCTGGTGGTCGTCCCGATCCTGCTCTTCGGCGTCGGCGTGCTCATGGAGCGACTCCTCGTGCGATGGCTGCTCCGCCTGGATCCGCTCTACAACTTCCTGCTCACCTTCGGTCTCGCGCTGATCCTCGTCGACCTGGTCAAGCGCCGGTATGGCGTGTCAGGCCTTCCGTACGAGCGGCCGGCAGGGCTGGCGGGGCAGCTGCAGGTCGGTGGCCTCGCCCTCTCGACATACCAGGTGTTCGTCTGCCTCTTCTCGTTCCTGATCTGCGCCCTGGTCTGGCTCCTGCTCACCAAGACCCGGGTGGGCATGATCGTGCGGGCATCCACCGAGGATGCTGAGCGCTCCCGCGCCCTCGGCATCAACGTCGGCCGCTGGGTCACTCCCGTCTTCGGCTTCGGCATCGCGCTCGCCGGTCTGGCAGGCGTCATGGCCGCGCCGTTCCGGGCGATCACCGCCGACATGGGCAGCAACTTCGTCATCATCCTCTTTGCCGTGGTCGTCATCGGCGGCCTCGGCTCCATCCTCGGAGCGGTCGTCGCCGGCTTCCTGGTGGGTCTGGTCGAGGCCTACGGCCAGGCCTATGCCCCGACGTTCGCGCAGGTCGCCATTTTCGTGCTGATGGCCGGGGTGGTCCTCTTCCGGCCCGCCGGCCTCTTCGGACGGGAGGAGATCGCATGACCCAGCCAGTGAAAGAAGCCTCGGAGATCCCCGGCATCTCGCAGGCGGCCGCCGGGCCCGACAGCGTCCCGGCGCCGTGGCGTGCCGGCCGGCCCCGCAATACCGTGCGCTGGATCATGCTGGCGGTCGGCCTGTTCGCGGCCCTCGGACTGCCGTGGTTCGTCTATCCGCCGGTCGCGATGGACATCGCCGCCTGGGCGCTCTTCGCCATCTCCGTTGACCTGCTCCTGGGCTACACCGGCCTGCTGTCGTTCGGTCATGCCGCCTACTGGGGGTCCTCGGCCTACGTCACGGGCCTCATCGCGATCCACTGGGGCCTGCCGTTCCCGGTCGCGATACTCGGCGGCATGGTCTTCTCCATGGCGATCGCCGTTCCGATCGGCTACCTGTCAGTGCGCCGCACCGGTATCTACTTCGCCATGGTGACCCTGGCCTTCGCCCAGATGATCTACTTCATCGCCAATCAGCTCAGCAGCGTGACCGGGGGTGAGAACGGTCTTCAGTCGATTCCCAAGAGCTTCTTCGGGGTCGAGTCCGTCGAGACGGACTCGTTCTACTTCTACTACGCCGCGATCGGCCTGATCCTGCTCGGCGTGTGGGCCGCCTGGCGAATCATCCACTCCCCGTTCGGGCGCGTTCTCGTGGCCATTCGTGACAACCCGGCGCGCGCGCAGGCCCTGGGCTACGACGTCGACCGCTACAAGGTCATCGCGTTCGTCCTGTCCGCGGGTCTGGCGGGGCTGGCCGGCGGGGTGTTTGCCATCAGCCACGGATTCGCCTCGCTGGAGGAGCTGAACTGGACCACGTCCGGCAAGGTCGTGCTCATCACCGTCCTCGGTGGGATCGGCACTCTGTGGGGCGGTCCGGTGGGCGCGGCGATCGTGGTCACGCTCGAGGACTGGCTGGCTTCCTCCGGGTTCGAGGGCACCGGAATCATCCTGGGCTCGATCTTCGTGGTGATCGTGCTGCTCTTCCGGCACGGGATCTGGGGTACGGGCCGGGACCTGCTGCAGCGACGCCTGCGCGGACCACGAGACCAGGGGAGCTGACCACGCGCGGTTCTCGGCCGTCAGGTTGCTGACAGTGCCGGGTGTTGACGTGAGGAGAACCTCCGCGGTGGGGTGTGGCTTATCGAAGGCCCACATCCGATACGGAGGTTCTCATGTCCCACGTTGATGGTGGATCGGGTTCGTCGTCAGGTCCGGGATGGCTGCGCCGGCGCGTCAGGGGTGGCCGTGCGGGCGGCAGCCGACGTGGTTGCCCGGCGCGTCAGCTGACGGACGGGCGCGAGATGCGGTGCAGGCGCAGGGCGATCTGCACCTCCAGCGATCGATCGTGCAGCTGCCAGCCATCGTTGAGCAGGGTGGTGACGCGTTCCAGTCGCTGAGTGACGGTGTTGACGTGGATGTGCAGGGCCTCACGGGTGCGTGCCAGGTTGCGGTCGTTGTCGAAGTAGGCCTCGAGGGTGGCAGCCAGCTCGGTGCCGCGCTCGGTGTCGTAGTCCAGAACGGGTCCGATGGTTCGCCGTACGAACGGCATGACGTCCCGTCGATCGCCGAGGAGCACACCCAGGAAGCCCAGCTCTGCAGCGCTGGCACCCTCGCCGGCTCTGCCGAGCGCCTCCAGAGTCTGGACGCAGCGCATCGCCTCCCGCCGGGCTTCCGGCACCTGCCCAGGTTGGTCGATGGTCGCTGACGCCCCTGCGGTCACCGGCGCGGACAGCGCCCCTGCAAGCTCCGCGCATACTCTGCGGGCCGCCTCGCTCGGGTCATCCAGGGGAGGAGGAGCACGACTGTGCCCTGCCGTTCCGTCGACAGGCCGCGGAGCTGGCCGGCCAGGAACGATGCGGCAGCAACCAGCCGTGACCGGTCGCCGGAAGCGCTGCGCGCCACCACGAGGGTATGACGTGCCTCGAGGTCCGCGCCGACGCGACGCGCCCGCTCGCCCAGGTTGGCGACGTCCCGCAGGGGCTCGTCCAGGTGGTCGTCGAGGAGCTCGCCCTTGACCCGGTTCTCGGTCTCTGCGACAGACCTGCGCAGGAGAAGCAGGAGTGCGGTGACGAGCGCTGCCCTTTCGAAGGTTCGCTGGTCGGACTCGTTGAGCTCGTGGTCGCTGTGCAGGAGCAGGGTCCCGAGGTGTTCGGGGCCGGCTGTCACGCAGACCGCCCACCAGTCCTCGCGTCGTACCGCCCGGCCCGCGGTTCGGGCCGCGCCGTTCAGGGCATGGATATCGACGCTCAGGTTGTCGCCCGACACGTCGTCGATCGTCACGTTGCCGGAGGATCCGGCGGTGGTTGCGAGGATCCGGCCTTCGGTGTCGAGAATCCACAGAGATCCGCCGAGTACCTCGGAGACGGACGCGGCCACATCGTCGACGTCCCCACCCCGCAGCACCATCTGGGTGAACCGGTCGTGCGCGTCTGATGCGCGCTCAATGCCCCGGGTGTGTTCGCGCAGCAGGGTGCTGGCGTTGTTCAGCTCCGCCAGCGCCGCACTGGTCTCGCTGAGCAGGCGGGCGTTGTCCAGGGCGATCGCTGCGTGCACAGCCAGGGTGACCAGGAGTGAGACATCATCGCGGTCGAAGGGACGCTCGCTGCGGTTGGAGGCGTTGAGCACGCCGATGACGTTGGCGCCGAGGATGAGGGGCACGCCCAGGATCGAGACCAGTCCCTCCTCAGCGACGGCATCGTTGATCGGGTTCGTGTGGTGGAAGCGTATGTCCTCGAAGTAGCGGGCGCTGGTGTACGGAGTTGCCGTCTGTGCGACCAGGCCGCCGAGGCCTGCGCCCATCGGCAGTCGCAGACTCCGGAAGGCTGCCGAGGTGATGCCGTCGACGACCCTCATGTAGGTGTCACCCACGGTGTCGTCGTTGAGCGAGAGGTAGGCGACGTCACTGTGCAGGAGGAGCCGGGCCCGGTGGACGATGGCCCGCAGCACCGCATCGACCTCACGCAGGGCGGCGAGGTCGTTGGCGGTCTCGAAGAGCGCACTGAGCTCGGCTTCGCGGCGACGTCGCTGGTCCAGGATGGCGCGGACCCGCAGGGCGAGGGTTCGGGCACGTTCGAGCTCGGCGATGACCTCCGGGTCGTCTCCGCGGGTTCGGGCCGCGAGGACGGGTGCCTCGAACTCAACGGGGGCCGCCTCCCGGATGAGCAGCTCCAGCAGGGCAAGGGTAGACATGCGCCCGATTCTCCCCCGGTCGGCGGGAATCAGGCGAGGCGGTGTCACCGCGGCTGTCAGTGTGCGGTCCAGCCGCCGTCGAGACAGAACGAGCTGCCGGTCACCGAGTCGGAGCTCCGGCTGCACAGGAAGAGCGCCAGTGACGCGACCTCCTCGGGCTCGATGAGCCGCTTCACGGCCACCGGAGCGAGCATGATCCTCTCGAGCACCTCGTTCTCGGAGATGTCGTGGGTGCGCGCCTGGTCAGCGATCTGGGCCTCGAGCAACGCGGTGCGCACGTAGGCGGGGTTGATGCAGTTGGACGTCACCCCGTGCGGTGCACCCTCGAGGGCGGTCACTTTCGAAAGGCCTTCCAGGCCGTGCTTGGCTGACACATAGGCGCTCTTGTACGCAGAGGCCCGCAACCCGTGGACCGAGGACACGTTGATGATCCGGCCCCACCCTCGCTCGTACATGTGGGGCAGCACGCCATGGATGATTCGGAAAGGGGCTTCGAGCATGACTCGCAGGAGCAACGAGAACCGCTCCGGGGGGAACGACTCCAGCGGGGCGACGTGCTGCACTCCCGCGTTGTTGACCAGGATGTCCACATCGAGGTCAAGGTGGGCGATGGCGTCGAGATCAGAGAGGTCCGCGACCACGGCGAGCCCCCCGATCTCGCCCGCAACGGCCTTGGCGGCTTCGACGTCGCGGTCGAGAACGGTGACGTCGGCTCCGGCCTGCGCGAACGCGACGGCGATAGCCCGACCGATCCCGGAGGCCCCACCGGTCACCAGCGCCCTCCGCCCTGCCAGCGCTCGCGGATCATGCTGGAAGGCTGCTGAGGTCATGCTCTGACGTTAGCGGCGGCATGACGACCCGGGCATGGGGTGGGTCCACACTCTGGTGGCACTTGCTGTGGTGGTTGTCGCAGTCACCTCGCCGCTACCTCGACACGCTGACAGACTGTGGGCGAACCCAAGCCGTCGGAGAGGCGTCAGCTATGACTCAGACAGGGACCCCGACAGGGACCCAGACAGGGACTCAGCGAACTCGAGAACCAGGACAGGACCGAGAGCCCGAACAGGACAGAGACGGCGCCAGGGACGAGTCGACAGCGACGCGCCCCGCCACGATCGTGGCCCTGGCCAACCAGAAGGGCGGGGTGGCCAAGACGACATCGGTTGCCTCGCTCGGTGCGGCGTTTGCCGAGCTCGGCAAGAGGGTGCTGCTCGTCGACCTCGATGCGCAGGCCTGCCTGACGTTCAGCCTCGGAGTTGACCCGGACGCGGTCAGCACCAGCATCAACGAGGTGCTGGTCGGACGCGGCGTGTCGGCGCGGGATGCGATCGTGGCCTGTGCCGACGGCGTCGACCTGATCCCGAGCGTCATCGAGCTTGCCGGAGCCGAGGCGCAGCTCCTGCCACGTCCCGGCCGTGAGTACGTCCTGCGTTCGGTCCTGGAGCCGGTGCGGCTCGACTACGACGTGATCCTGGTGGACTGCTCGCCGTCGCTGGGCGTGCTGACCCTCAACGCGCTCACCGCGGCGCAGGGGGTGATCATCCCGATGGCCTGCGAGATGCTCAGCCACCGCGGGGTGGGACAGCTGTTCGACACCATTACCGACGTGAAGGCCATCCTCAACCCCGGTCTGGAGGTGCTCGGCATCCTGCCCACGCTGTATGACGGCCGCAGCAAGCACGCACGAGCTGTGCTGGCAGATGTGGGGGAGCGCTACGGCCTGCCGGTGCTCAGCCCGCCGATCCCGAGGACTGTGCGTTTCGCTGAAGCCCCGGCGCTGGGCCGCACGATCCTCGCGACGTCCCGGTCATCCAAGGGTGCCAGGGCCTACCGGGACGTCGCAGAGGGTCTCCTGCCACATATGTGACCGTCCCGAGCCAGTACTCGGGCAATGAGGTGGACCGCTCAGGCTTTCGTGGCGCCCGTTCCGGCCGAGTCACCCTGACCGCCGCGGGTACGGCGACGGTTGCGGCTACGACGAGGCTTGGCGTCCTCAGGGCTCTTGGGCCGGTCGCTGCTGGTGGAGCGATCCGCCTTCGGGCGATCGGCGGCCGGGCGCTCGCGGCCCTCGGCCGAGTGCGTGCCTCGTTTGGACGGGCCACCGGAGCGACCTCCGCCGCTGTGACCGGCGGAGGAACGACCATGCTGGGGTGGGCCGCCCCGGTGGTTCTTACCCGTCTCGCCGAGGTCCTCGACCTTCTCGGCGGAGAGGCCCGCGAGGGTCCGGCGGGACTTGGGAAGCCGTCCTGTCGCGTCCGCGGGGATCTTCATCTGCGCGTAGAAGTGCTCGGACGATGAGTAGGTCTCCGCAGCCTCGGGGATGCCGAGGTCGAGGGCCTTGTTGATCATGGTCCAGCGGTGCAGGTCGTCCCAGTCGACGAACGTGACCGCCACCCCAGTGTTGCCTGCGCGGGCTGTGCGGCCGATGCGGTGCAGGTAGGTCTTGTCGTCTTCCGGGCACTGGTAGTTGATGACGTGTGTGACGTCGTTGACATCGATGCCGCGGGCTGCCACGTCGGTGGCGACCAGCACGTCGACCTTGCCGTTGCGGAAGGCACGCATGGCCTGCTCTCGGGCACCCTGGCCGAGGTCCCCGTGGATTGCTGCCGCGGCGAAGCCCCGCTCGGCAAGGTCATCGGCGACCTTCGCGGTGGTGCGCTTGGTCCGGCTGAAGATGAGCGTCCGGCCGCGGCCCTTGGCCTGAAGCATGCGCGCCAGCATCTCGACCTTGTCCATGGCGTGCGCCCTGTAGACGAACTGCTCCACCGCTTTCACGGTCTTGCTGTCCTGGTCCTCGCCCATGGCCCGGATGTGGGTGGGCTGGGTCATGTAGCGACGGGCCAACGCAACGATGGCGCCTGGCATCGTGGCCGAGAAGAGCATCGTCTGGCGGCTGGCCGGGGTCTGCGCGAGCAGCTTCTCGATGTCAGGAAGGAATCCGAGGTCGAGCATCTCGTCGGCCTCGTCGAGCACGACGCTCTTGACGTAGGCGAGGTCGAGGTAGCCCTGCTTGGCGAGGTCGAGGAGCCGGCCCGGCGTACCCACGACGATCTCGACACCGCGCTGCAGCCCCGCGACCTGCGGCTCGAAGGCACGGCCGCCGTAGATGGTGAGGACCCGCACACCGCGAGCCTTGCCGGCGCGCTCGAGGTCCCCGGAGACCTGAACCGCGAGCTCGCGGGTGGGAGCGACCGCAAGGGCCTGCGGCTTTCCGGCGTGCTCCAGCGTCGCAAACGCCTCGTCCTTGGGGCTGATCACGTTCTGGATCATCGGTATGCCGAAGCCGAGGGTCTTGCCGGTGCCGGTCTTGGCCTGGCCGATGATGTCGTGGCCGCCGAGGGCCACCTCCAGCGTCATCGCCTGGATCGGGAACGGATGGATGATGTCGGCCTCAGCCAGTGAGGCGACAATGTCGGGGTGCACGTCGAAGTCGGCAAACGTGGGCTCTGGAACGGCTGGGGTCTGGACGGCGTCCGGGGTCTCAACAGCGTCGACGGCTGCAACCGCGACAGCGGTTTCGGGAGCCTCAGGAGCTGTCGTGTTCTTCTTGGGCATGAATAGTCTCTCGGTCGGGCGAGGGCCGCACGCGTCTCCGAGGATTTCGGCAGGAGTTGCAGGCCACGCTGCAAAGCGGGCCGATCGGAGTTCTTCGTTGGTGCAGCGCAGTCTCACTGGCTGCTGATTTGTGCCGACCGGGCACCGATGTCAGACTCCAGTCTAGCGGTGAGCACTACTGTTTGCGTTCATGGACGCTCAAGAGTCGCAGGAATCCCTGGCCGATGGATCTGAGGGGGAGGCTGCTGACGTCGAGAACGCCCGTGCGGCGGGTGACGCGTTCTCCGATGACCCCGCCTATCGCGCAGCCGTCATCGACCTTCTCGGAGCGCTGGCCTACGGCGAGCTGACGGCCTTCTCGCGGCTGGCCGCCGATGCCGAGATGGCTCCGAGCCAACCGGAGAAGGCGGCCCTCGCGCGGGTCGCGGTGGCCGAGTTCCACCACTACGAGGCGTTGACCGACCGGCTCAGGGAGATGGGCGCCGACGCCGATGAGGCCATGGAGCCCTTCATCGCGCCGATCGACGGGTTCCACGATCGCACCAGGCCCACCGGCTGGCTGGAGGGCCTGGTCAAGGCATATGTGGGCGATGGCATCGCGACGGACTTCTATCGCGAGATCTCGGCGTACGTGGATCCCTGGACCCAGACCCTGGTCCGTTCGGTGCTCCAGGATGTCGGGCAGGCGGAGTTCGCGGTCAAGGCTGTCCGGGACGCGATCGAAGCCGACCCCAGGATCGCCGGACGTCTCGCGCTCTGGGGTCGTCGTCTGGTCGGCGAGGCGCTCTCCCAGTCGCAGCGCGTTGCCGCTGAGAGGGATGCCCTGGCCAGCCTGCTGGTGGGCGGGATCAACCGTCCCGGCGCCGACCTGGCCGAGATGGGCCGGATGTTCGCCAGGCTCACCGACGAGCACATCCGGCGGATGGGCCAGCTCGGGCTGAGCGCCTGACGTCACCGCGTGACGAGGCAGTCGGACGTCACCGCCCGGCGGAACCGTCTCGGATCACGCCGGGCGCGGCCCCGGACCGCGCCCGACTCAGATCGTGCCGAACCCCACAGAGCCCTTCTTGGCGGCCCCGACGTCGACGTAGCCGATGGTGGCCACCGGGACGATCACGAGGCGACCCGACTCGTCGACCAGGCTGAGGAGACCGCCGCTGGTCAGCGCCGCGGTCACCAGGGCCTCGACCTCCTCGGGGGACTGCTTGGACTCAACCACGATCTCGCGCGCGACGTTTTGCACGCCGATCTTGACCTCCACGGGAAAGCCTTCCTTAAGAATCTGATGCGTTGGGACAGGTAATGACGTGATGCGTTGGGACAGCTGATGTCCTGCGAAGGCTAACCCGCCTCGGAGTCAGAACCTTCCCGCTGGATCTTGGGGAACCCGCCCAGGCCGCGCCAGGACAACGTCGCCACCAGCCGGGCCGCTTCGTCGCGGGGAATCGACGAACCCTGGGACAGCCAGAAACGTGCGCAGATCTGGGCCTGCCCTGACAGCGCCATGCCCAGCAGAAGGGCCTCGGCGTCCGGCAGGTCGGTGTCTTCCCTGATGACGTCGGCGATCGCCTCGGCCGAGTCCTGGGAGACCCTGTCGACACGTTCGCGGACCGCAGCCTCGTTGATCAGGTCGGACTCGAAGACCAGCCGGAACGCGGCTCCGTCACGGTCCACGAACTCAAAGTAGGCGCCTACCGCCGCGGCGACGCGCTGCTTGTTGTCCGTGGTGGAAGCCAGGGCGGCCCGGATCAGATCCAGGAGCCCGCCGGTGTGCTGGTCGAGCAATGCCAGATAGAGCTCGAGCTTGCCCGGGAAGTGCTGGTACAGAACGGGTTTGGAGACCCCCGCGCGATCAGCGATGTCGTCCATGGCCGCTGAGTGGTAGCCGGACTCGACGAATACCTCCTGCGCCGCCTCGAGCAGCTGCGCCCGCCGTGCGGAACGAGGCAGCCGCGTGCCGCGGTTGCGGGTGTCAGAGCGCATCGACACTGGTGAGTCCCTTCTTTCGGCTGATGGCCCGGGGTGAGGCCGAAGACCGGGGTGAGGTCGGTTCAGGTCTGCTGTCCGTGCGCCGTCCGCATCCGGCGGGGCGGTCACCCGGCAGACGGGGCGGTCATACGACAGGGCAAACGCATCTTACGCGGGAGTAACCTCGCTCGCATGGCACTTCCACCACTCGTCGAGCCATCGGCGCCGCTGTCCGCCCGTGAGATCGAGCGCTACGCGCGGCACGTGCTGATCCCTGACGTGGGCATGGACGGTCAGCGCCGTCTCAAGAACGCGCGGGTCCTGGTCGTCGGTGCCGGGGGTCTGGGCTCGCCGGCGTTGATGTACCTCGCCGCGGCCGGAGTAGGCACGATCGGCGTGGTTGACGACGACGTGGTGGAGCTCTCGAACCTGCAGCGGCAGGTGGTTCACGGGGTCGGCGACGTCGGCCGGATGAAGTCCGAGTCCGCCGCGCAGAGGCTGGCATCGGTCAACCCGCTGGTGCGAGTCGTGCGGCACGACGTCCGGATCGACTCGGCCAACGCCCTCGAGATCGTCTCCGGCTACGACCTCGTCCTGGACGGGACGGACAACTTCCCGACCAGATATCTGCTCAACGACGCCTGCGTCCTGCTGGGCAAGCCCGATATCTGGGGGTCGATCTATCGCTTCGACGGCCAGGCCAGCATCTGGTGGGCGCAGCACGGCCCCTGCTACCGCTGCGTGTTTCCCGAGCCGCCGCCACCCGGTCTGGTGCCATCCTGCGCCGAGGGCGGGGTGCTGGGGGTCCTCTGCGCGGCCATCGGATCCCTGCAGGCGTCTGAGGCCGTGAAGCTCATCGTGGGCGTGGGGGACCCGATGGTTGGCCGGTTGCTGGTGCACGACGCCCTGCGTCCGAGCTGGGACGTCCTCACCGTGCAGAAGAATCCCGGCTGCGCCGTGTGCGGGGAGAGCCCCACCGTTACCGGGCTGGTCGACTACGAGGACTTCTGCGCGGTGACACCTCCCGCCAGCGCGGGTATGCCGGGTGCCTCCGTCTCTGAGGCCGCGGGGGGTGCGGTGCCCCAGATCTCCGCCCTGAAGCTGGCTGACCTGATCTCAGGCGCAGGGGCATCCCCAGGTGTCCTGCTGGTCGATGTGCGCGGCAGAAATGAGCGGGCGATCGCCGGCATTCCCGGGGCGCTGGCCATCCATCTCGACGAGTTCCGTTCTGGCGCAGCGGTTCCGCAGATCCCGTTCGACCAGCCGGTGGTCCTCTTCTGCAAGACGGGCGTCCGGTCGGAGGAGGCCTCACGGATCCTTATCGGGGCCGGACACCCGGACGTGCGCAGTCTGACGGGCGGGGTGCTCGCGTGGGTCCGCGACGTCGACCCCACGCAGCCGGGCTACTGAGTCGACGTGCCCGGCCGATGACCCCGGCGGACGCTCTGCCGGACTATGCGGAGGCAGTGCTCGAGGTCGTCGACCGGATCCCGGCTGGCATGGTCCTGGCCTACGGGGACATCGCCGAGCTGCTCGGGCAGGGTGGCCCCCGGCAGGTCGGGTCGGTGATGTCCCGCTACGGCTCGTCGGTGGCCTGGTGGCGGGTGATCCGGGCGAGCGGCGAGGCACCCGCGGGGTTGCAGGCAGAGGCCCTGGCGCGCTGGCGGGCGGAGGGGACGGTGTTGGTGGGCGGCGCGCTGGCCGGACACCGGGTGGACATGGCCCGGGCCCGATGGGACGGTGAGGCCGGCCTGGGCGGGCAGGCCGATGCCCCCGAGGTCCGGTCCTAGAGCATTCTCCTCAACTGGGAGTCACTCAACAGGAGGTATTGCGCCCTTTTGAGGTAGTGTCCATCCCGTAGTTGCTGTGAATCGCACGTCTTGAACGCTTGCGGCCTTGTGCCGGGGGTGCGCTTTGTTCCAGCCTGGAGCGGACGACGAACACCGCGACGATCGGCCCCGGCAATCGGGATCGACAAAGCGCTCTTGGAGGAAAAAAGATTATGGCAACTGGCACCGTGAAGTGGTTCAACGCTGAAAAGGGCTTCGGCTTCATTGCTCCCGAAGACGGCAGTGCCGACGTGTTCGCGCACTACTCGGCCATCGCCAGCAGCGGATACCGCTCGCTTGACGAGAACCAGAAGGTTGAGTTCGACATCACCCAGGGCCCGAAGGGCCCGCAGGCGGAGAACATCCGTCCGCTCTGATCTCACCTAGCAGAACCTGTTTCTGCGCCGCGAATGCCCTGACTCCTGGAGTCGGGGCATTCGTGCGTCCGGAGGGCATGGGCCCACCGGCCACCGGCGCACCGGCCCACCGTCTCGCAGTGGTGTCGGTGCGCCATGATGGACTCTGCCGGTGCTGACGTTGCGGAGGGCCCCCAGCCTGAACACCCGGGTCCCGAGCCTGGATGAGGCGCAGGCGGCTGTCGTCGCCCACCGCACCACCATCCGGCGTCATGACGCCGGGGCCTCAGAGCGTCGTGACGCCAGGGCCTCAGAGCGTCGTGACGCCAGGACCACAGAGCGTCGTGACGCTACGACAGGGTCAGTGCTGCGCGTGCTGGGCGCCCCGGGCACGGGCAAGACCCTCACCGCCATCGAGGTGGTGGTTGACCGGGTTCGCCGGGACGGCATCGGGCCCGACCAGTGTCTGGTCCTCACCGCGTCCAGGACCGCGGCCGCCGATCTGCGCGAGCGCATCACCGCCCGGATCGGGGGCACCACGACCGAGCCACTGGCCCGGACGCACCAGGCGCTCGGTTTCGGCATCCTGCGCCAGGCCGCAGCCCTGCGCGGGGATCCCTACCCCCGCCTGCTCAGCGGGCCCGAGCAGGACGTCATCCTGCGAGACCTCCTGGCCGGGCACGCCTGCAGCGAGGGCAAGGCTCCCGAATGGCCTGCGCACATGCAGGCCGCGCTGGCCACCAGGGGGTTCCGCACGGAGCTTCGGGATCTACTCATGCGAGCGGTCGAGCGCGGCCTGGACGCCGGGGGTCTCGCGGACCTGGGTCGTTCCCACGATCGACCGGACTGGGTTGCGGCTGCACAGGTTCTGGCCGAGTACGACGAGGTCACCGCGCTCTCTCGTCCGGGCTCGTATGATCCGGCGTCGATCCTGGGCGCCGCCGCCGACCTGCTCGAGGCAGATCCCGAGGTGGGTGCGCGACTGGCCTCCGGGCTCGCCCTGATCGTGGTCGACGACGCCCAGGAGCTCACGCCCGCCGCGGCCCGGCTTCTGCAGGTGGTCCGGCACCCGCACATCGATCTCGTCCTGATCGGTGACCCGGACGTCGCCGTGCAGGGCTTCCGCGGCGCCGACCCTTCCATCCTCGGTGCGGACCACTCCCGATTCGGCGACGGCCGGACGATCACCCTCAGCACGTCATACCGGCAGCCGCATGCTCTGCGCGAGGTGAGCAACCGGGTGACCCGGCGGATCGGCGCCCTCGCCGGGGGAGCCCATCGTGAGCTCGACGTCGTCCCCGAGGGCGGACGCGCAGAGGTGCGCCTGCTGCGGGCCACCTCCCAGGAGGCTTCGCTGATCGCCGCCGAGCTGCGGGCGGCGCACCTGCTGGATGCCATGCCGTGGTCCGAGATGGCCGTGATCGTGCGGGGGCAGGGACGCACCAGCACGCTGCGCCGGGTCCTCATGGCCGCCGGAGTGCCCGTCTCGGTGCCAGTCACCGAGGTCCCGGTCCGGGACGAGGTGGCCGTGCGTCCGTTGCTCGCGCTGCTCGAGGTGGCCCTCAACGTGGCCACGGGCCAGCCCGACCCGATCGACACCCAGACCGCGGTCGATGCGGTGCTGTCCCCGATCGGTGGAGCCGACGCCGTCGGGCTCCGGCGGCTGCGCAGGGCGCTGCGCCGCGACGAGCTCGAGAGCGGCGGCGGGCGCACCAGCGACGAGCTGCTCGCCGCGGGTCTCGTGGCGCCGGAGACGTTGGGGATGCTCGGTCCTGAGGGTGCGCCCGCGCGTCGGGTTGCCGCGGCGATTGCCGCCGGGGTCACAGCGGCCCGCACGGTCGATGGCCCGACTGGCCCGAGTGGCCGGGCTGGCCGGGCTGACCCGGCTGACCCGGCTGACCCGGCTGACCCGGCTGACCCGGCTGACCCGGCTGGTTCTGCAGGCGCCGGTTCGCGCTTCGCCCCCGGG
>DASVKO010000192.1:0-17202 GCA_036385355.1 Dermatophilaceae bacterium | reverse complement strand
GCACCACCCTCGACGAGCTGGCGACCAAATGGTCGGGGCTGAGACAGAATTCAGGCAGCACCCTCCAGTTCAGCATCGTGACGACCTACGGCAGCTGGACGTCAGCCGCAGCCTCGGTGACCTTCTCATGCTGAGCGCCCTCGTCATCGACGGCGACCGGGCCGACGCCGAGCATGCCGGCGCTGCCCTCGCCGCCGCCGGCTTCGCCGTGTACGAGGCATCCGACGCAGCCGAGGCCCTGGCAGCACCGGCAAGCCGGCACCTTGACCTTGTTGTCTGCGATGTGTCCAGTCCCGGTGAGGCCGCGCCGGCCCTGTTCGTGGCGTTGCGTGCCAGTGGTCTCACCGCCACCTTCATCGCGACAAGCAGTGACCTCACCCCTGAGGTTCGCCGGAGCTGCCAGGCGTCAGGAGCCACGGTGTGCCTGGCGAAACCCGTGAACACCGCCGTCCTGGTGGCCATCGCGAGGCAGCTGCTCACCCGTGGTCACCTGAGCGATCCAGGGGAGAGCCCGCTGGATGTCGAGCTGCTGGACCGGATACGCACGAGGTATCTGGAGCTGCTGCCGACCCGTGCCGCCGCCGTGCGCGATACCGCAGACCTCCCGGCGCTGGCCAGGGTCTGCCACACGCTCTCCGGGGCCAGCGCCCAGTTCGGCTACCCCGGGCTCGCGGAACTGAGTCGAGGTGTCGAACAGGCAGCCCTCGCCGGCATGCGTGATCCAGACCTGGTGGAGCTCGTCCTGGCCGCCGCCAGGCACATTCAGGGCACCAGCCGGTAACCGACTCCGCGCACCGTGCGAATGCCCGGGTTGACCACCCCCGCGGCGGCGAGCTTGCGCCGGAGGTTGGACATATGGACCTCGACCAGCCGCGCGTCACCCTCCCATTCGTTCTGCCACACACCGTGCAGCAGGGTCTCACGCTGAAACACCCGTCCGGGGCTGCTGACGAGCATCGCGAGCAGATCGAACTCCGTGCGTGTCAGGGGCACTTGAGTGGTCGCGATCCGCACCTCCCGCGCATCAAGATCGACCTCAAGATCACCGACCCGCTCGACATTGGACACCTCTGGCCCGACATCCGTCGAGCGGCGTCTGGGACCGGCGTCATCTGTTGAGCGGCGACCGTGGTGCTGGCCATCGGGGACCGGAGTCACCGGCTGGGATCGGACCCGCCGCAGCATTGTCCGCACCCGTGCGGTCAGCTCACGAGGCGAGAACGGCTTGACCATGTAACCGTCAGCACCCACCGCTAGCCCGACCAACAGGTCCACCTCCTCGGCGCTGGCCGAGAGCATCAGCACGTAGCAGTTGCTCATCGCGCGCAGCTGCCGACAGACCTCCGTGCCGTCAGCGTCGGGCAACCCCAGGTCAAGCACCACGAGGTCGGGCTGGTTCTCTCGCACCTGCGCCAGGCACTCGGAGCCAGTCGTTGCCTCGCGCGTGTCCATACCCGCCTGCTGCAGGACCGAGACGAGAAGGGCGCGGACATCTTCGGCGTCTTGCACGACCAGCACCGAATGCCCCATTGGACCCATCCTTCGTCGCCACCCTCAACGCCTGAGCACGAATCATGAGCTACAGGACCAGCATAGGCTTTCTCACGTTGCAGCGATGGCTCTCCGCTCGCCACAAGGCCGAGGCGGACCGGGCCGCCCAGCGCAGACCGCAGACTCCTGTGATCCTCAGTGCCTGGCCCGGGGCTCCTCTGCAGGAGCCGGAAGGAGGTTCCTGAGGTACTCGATCTCCTTCTTCAGCTCGATCATCTTCAGCTCGCGGCCGACGGTGAGCCGATGGAAGTGTTCGAGGTCGGCCAGCCGGTCAAGCTCTATGGCCTGCTGGTGGGCGGCCTCCCGCTGGGCCATGATCCGCGTGGTCACGTCGCGGGCGGCGGCGAACACGCCGAGCACCTTGCCGCTGGCGTTGCGGTAGACCGACGCGTTGTAGAGAACCTCGGTGAGTCTCTCGTCCCCGCGGTGACGCAGGGTCAGCGGGTACTCCACGGCCCTCTTCTCGGTGAACACCAGCCGAAAGACCTCTGCGGCCCTCTTGGGGTCGGTGAAGTAGTCGGAGAAGGAGGTGCCGATGAGCTCGTCGCGGGCCACGCCCGTGAGCCTGACCGTGGCCTCGTTGGCGTCGGTGATCCTGCCCTCGGGGCTGATGGCCACGAATGAGTCCAGACTCGTCTCGATCATGGACCGGGCGGACTCGAAGGTCTGCCAGTTCTGAGTCAGGTCGCGATGGATCACGGAGGTGCCCACAACCTCGGCGGACCCGCTGTGGATCGGGGAGACGACGAGCGAGACCGGGAAGACCGTTCCGTCCTTGCGGACACGCTTGGTCTCCAGGCGCACGACACGCCGACCGGCCTTGACCTCGGCCAGGGCCGCCTTGACCTCGTCAGCCGATTCCGCGGGAGTCAGGACCTCTGCGGGCCTGCCGATGATCTCCTCGCTGGAGTAGCCGTACATCCTCTCGGCGGCCGGGTTCCAGGTCGTGATGATGCCGTCGAGCGAGCCACTGACAATCGCGTCATCCGAACCCTCGACGATGGCGGCCAGCCGGTTCGCCCGGCGGCGTTCCGCTTCGGCCCTCCGGCTGTTGGTCATGTCGCGCACTGCCGCGATCACCAACATGCCCTCCCCTGTCTCCAGGTGGGACAAAGCGATATCCACCGCGAACCTGGTGCCGTCTCGTCGCTGCCCGCTCAGAGGAAGTTCGGTTCCCATGTGCCGGGTCGCCAGGGAGGCGTGATAGTCGCCACGGTGCGTCACGTGGACCTGCCTGGCGGACTCCGGCACCAGCGTCTCGACCGGCTTGCCCACCAGGTCGTTCGGCTCATACCCGAACATCGACTCCGCCCGGCGGTTGACGAACCGGATCACACCCGCCTTGTCCACCACCACCAACGCGTCAGGCACCGCCTCCAGCAGACCTTCGAACTCCGGCGTCTGCGACGGCATCTGATTCCCCTTAGAGGTGTGGCACAGCATTCGGGACGCATGGAAGTCCGGCTCAGATCACGATTTTACGCCGGGAGTCCCCAGAGTGTCAGAGATCGTCCGGAAGGAGGTGCTGAACGAACCAGTCCCTGGCCGAGATCGCTGCCTCTGCCAGGGTCCCCGGCTCCTCGAACAGGTGCGTGGCGCCCTCAACGACCGATAACCGGCTCGGGGAGCGCAGCCGGGCCTGCGCCGCCTGGTTCAGCTTCAGGACTGCCTTGTCAGCGCTGCCGACGATCAGCAGGGTGGGGGCCCGCACCCGGGCGAGCCGTGGGCCTGCCAGGTCGGGTCGGCCGCCGCGCGAGACAACCGCCGCGACCTGTGCCTCCGGCTCCGCCGCCGCCCACAGTGCAGCTCCGGCTCCCGTGCTGGCACCGAAGTATCCGATGCGGCACGATGCGGTATCGGGCTGGTCGCCGAGCCAGCGGGTCGCTGCGGTGAGCCGGCTCGCGAGCAGCTCCACGTCGAACACGTTGGCCCGGCTGATCGCTTCTTCCGGAGTGAGCAGGTCGAGCAACAGGGTGCCCAGGCCGGCGCGATAGAGCACCTCGGCGACGAGCCGGTTGCGCGGGCTGTGGCGGCCGCTGCCGCTTCCGTGGGCGAACAGCACTACAGCGGTGGCCGGGTCAGGAAGGTGCAGATGTCCGTGGATGGCCACCGTTTCCGTGAAGATCTCGACATCCATGTCGCAGCCGGGTCCCACCCCGGCCGCCTGACCACCCTGTATTCGCCGTGCGGCCGCGTCCAGCAGGACGATCACCCCATCGTCGCTCGTGGGCGAGAAAACGCGATAGTGGTTGCCGACCGCCATAAACGACCGGGGCGTCGAGACACACACGACCTCGTCGGCTTCAGCCAGGTCCTGCACGCGCTCAGCCGGACCGACCGGTACCGCCAGGACCACCCTCGCCGCGCCGAGGTGACGGGCCACCGCACACGCCGCGCGCGCCGTCGAGCCGGTCGCGATGCCGTCGTCAACGATGACCGCGACGCGACCGGACAGGTCGACACGCGCACGACCCCTCCGCAGAAGCTCCACGCGCGCTTCGAGCAGCGCCCGCTCACGGCTCTCGACCGTGCGCAGCTGTTCTTTCGTGACCTGGGCATCGGTGAGCACCTCGGAGTTGAGCACCTCGACGCCTCCCTCACCGATCGCGCCCATGGCCAGCTCGGGCTGGAACGGAACCCCCAGCTTGCGTACCACGATGACATCCAGCGGAGCGTCGAGTGCCTCTGCCACCTCGGATGCCACGGGCACCCCGCCCCGTGGCAGACCCAGAACCACCACATCCTGGCCACGCAGATGTGTCAGTCGCGCAGCCAGCTGTCGGCCGGCATCAACGCGATCAGCGAAGGCGATCATCGCCATACCTCCGAGTCTCGGCCGTTCGTCAGGCTTCGGTGAGCTGGTCCTCGATCCTGACCGTTCAGCTCACCGACCATTCCTCAATCATCGTCCCCGGTACAGCGCTGCGGTAGTCCGCTGAACGTTGGTCCCCTGATCGCGGCGGACGTTCGCGAGCCGGGAGGTGTGCGCGACGGCGTTCCTTGATGAGCCAACTCGCAGTCTGGACCTCTGGATACGGCAGGAATAGCATCGGGAGCAGCGCGGACGACGTCCATCCTCGCCGCCGCCGCGCCGCACCCGTGGAGGCGCGCCATGGCACCCGCTGCGATCCGGACACTGGGACTGACCAAGCACTTCGGGCGCGTCGTCGCCCTCGACGGTCTCAACCTCGAGATCTCCCCCGGCGAGATCTTCGGCTTCCTCGGGCCCAACGGGGCCGGCAAGTCCACCACCGTCCGCCTGCTTCTCGGACTCATCCGGCCCACGGCCGGCGAGGCATGGCTGGCCGGCGTTCCCGTCTCCGACGTTGAGCACGCCCATCGATCGGTGGGCTACGTGCCGGGCGACGTGTCCTTGTGGCCACAGCTGACCGGCGCCGAGAGTCTTGAGCTGTTCGGGAACCTGTCGGGCGGGGTCGATGTCGCGTACCGCGATGAGCTCCTCGAACGCCTCGACCTCGACCCCAGTCTTCGGGCCCGGTCCTACTCGAAAGGCAACCGGCAGAAGATCGCGCTGGTCGCCGCGTTCATGACGCGGCCCGACATCCTCCTGCTCGACGAGCCGACGGTGGGGCTCGACCCGCTCATGGAGGCGGAGTTCCAGTCGCTGGCGCGGGAGGCGGCAGGACGCGGGCAGACGGTGTTCCTGTCGTCGCACCTGCTCGACGAGGTCGAGGACCTCTGCCACCGCGTGGCCATCCTGCGCAGTGGCGTCCTCGTGGAGGTCGCGGCCCTCGAGGATCTGCGGCGGCTCACCACCACCATCTTCGAGGCGACCCTCGCGGGGCCCGTCCCGGTGTTCACCGACCTCCCCGAGGTGATCGGCGCCGAGCCGATGGACGGCGGGGTTCGAGTGACGGTGAGCGGGGCGCCGGGCGAGGTGCTCACGCGGTTGAACGCCGCGGGGATCACGCGGCTGCACAGCCAGGCTCCTACCCTCGAGCAGATCTTCCTCACGTACTACGAGACGAGCTCGTCGCAGCGCGCGGCCGTCGCTGCCGCTCACGGCCAGTCGGGGGTGGCAGTCCGTGGAGGTGGCGGATCATGACCAGCGCCACGCATCACGGAGCGCACGGTGTCCGGCGCGAGCCGGAAAGGGCGCCCCGGGGCGCCGAGGCCGCGTCGTCCCCTCATGACGTCGCACCGCGGATCGCGCGGGGTGCCCACCCGCGCCGAACGGTCCTCTCGCTGTACTCCCGCCTGACCAGACGAAGTGCTCTGCTGATGGCGGCAGGGGTTGCCGTCTACGTGGGCATCGAGGTCGCCAGCTACCGGGCTGCCTACCCCAACGGGGTCTCACCGCTGCAGTTCGCGATGTTCGAGGACAACCCAGCCGTGCGGATGATGCAGGGGGCGCCGATCGCCCTCGACAGCGCCGGCGGGTTCACCGTCTGGGACGGCGGCTGGATGATCCAGCTCCTGGTCGCCGTATGGGCGATCCTCACCACCAGTCGGCTCCTGCGGGGCGAGGAGGACGTCGAGCGCACCGACCTCGTGCTGGCCGGCCCGATCCGCGCCATCCGCGCAACAGCTCTGTCGCTGGTGGTCGTCGCAACGGCGGCGCTGCTGATCGGCATCGCCACCGCGGCGGCCATGCTGGCGTCCGGGACCGGCCTTCAGGGCTCGATGCTCCTCGGACTCGGACTTGCCGGGGTCACCGCCACCTTCGCGTCCGTCGCCGCCGTGACCAGCCAGCTCGTGAACGTAAGCCGCCGCGCTGCCGCAGTCGCCGCGGGAGTCCTCGCCGTCGCGTACATACTGCGCATCGTCGGCAACAGCACCGACGCCCGCTCATGGGTGCGCTGGACCACCCCCCTGGGCTGGATGGACGAGCTCAAGCCCTACGGCGACCCTGACCTGCGTGCGCTCCTGCCGATGCTGATCGTTCCGATCCTGCTGGCGGGTCTCGCCGTGGCGCTGCGGGCCAGGCGCGACACCGGTGGTGCGCTACTCGCGAACGACGCGGGACGTGAGCCCAACCTGCGCCTGCTCGGGAGCCCGGCCGCGTTCGCCTGGCGTAGCAACCGGGCCGTTCTCCTGGGCTGGGTCGTCGGTCTCGGCGCCTACGCGGCAGTCATGGGTGCCCTCATCAGCACCATGATCGACTGGCTGGCACAGGACCAGAGCTACCAGCAGATCATGGGCGACCTCGGTCTCGACGAGGCGCTGACGACCCAGGGGTTCCTCGCCATGATCGGCATCATCTTCGGCGTCGCCGTCGCCTTGCAGGTCGCCTGGCGGATAGGTGCCGCCCGCGACGAGGAGGAGTCCGGCCGGGTCGAAGCCGTCCTCGCCCGCCCCGTCTCGCGACTGCGCTGGCTCGGCGGTCACGCGCTGCTGTCGCTGCTGGGTGGTGTCCTGCTCCTCGCGGCGACGGGCACGGCCCTCTGGCTCGGGGTCGCGGCATCCGGATCGGGCGAGACCACCTGGGACGACGCGATGCGCTCGGTACTGAACACGCTGCCCGTGGTCGTGCTGACCGGCGGGCTCGCCGTGTTCTCGTTCGGGCTGCTCCCCCGGCTCACCGTCGCCATCCCGGTGACAGTGACCGTGGTCGGCTACATCGTGACGTTGGTCGGCCCCGCACTGTCATGGCCCGCCTGGGTGCTCAACATGTCACCGTTCACGCACCTCGCCTGGGTTCCGGCGGTGCCGTGGGCCGCCACAGCCGGGATCGTCCTGACCTGCCTCGGGCTGGTGCTCACCGCTGCCGGGCTCCTCGCGTTCCACCGGCGCGACGTCGTCGGCAGCTGACCTTCGGCGCGCCTCCAGCGATCATGATCGCGACCCGGTGGCCCCGTCCTGCCGCGCCGAAATGTCCGGCCCTGCCGCCTGCCCTGGGCTGCCGGCCGGTCTGGGTCGATGACCTTGCGTATGGTTGGTCCCCCGACCCAATCGATTGAGGTGACGTCATGGCGTTCACAGCCAAGGCCGCTCGAACTGCCACGGAGAACGCAGACACTGAGCAGGCAGAGGTGGAGGCGGACACGGCTGAACCAGGCTCTGACTCGGCTGCTGGCGTGCTGGCTATGGCACAGAAGCTGCACGAGGAGTACGTCGCCGAGGGCCAGGACACTCGCGAACGCCTCATTGCCGAGGGGCAGTCGCGCCACGACCAGCTGGTTGGTGATGCCACGACGAGGCAGGACGAGCTGCTCTCGACCAGTCAGGCCAAGTACGACGAGTTCGTGTCCGTGGGCGCAGCCAAGCACGACGCACTCGTCGCCGAGGCCGACGGCCTGATGGCCGAGGCCACTGCCGAGCATGAGCGGATGATCACCGAGGCGCGTGAGCGTTCCACCGGAATGGTCGTGGAGGCTCAGCTGAAGAGTGCCGAGGTCCTTCAGGGACTCGGCAGCGAGCGCAGCCTGCTTCAGCAGGAGATCGACGACCTGCGGACCTCCGAGCGTGACCACCAGGCCCGTCAGAAGTCCTATCTCGAGGGCCAGCTGATCGAGCTGGAGCAGGCCGGCCCGGACGAGACCGGCTGAGGCAGGACGTTCCGGACCTGGCCCGGCCCCCGGGCGCACGAGAGCTCAGCCACCCAGTGGGAGACTGAGCTGCGGACGAAGCGACAAGGCCCTTCGCAGGAGCCGGGGCGGCTGCCCTGTCGACGCTCAGCTGGTCGTGCGCTGCTCCCCCGGCTGCTCTTCACGGAGCTGGTCATGGTAGTCGAGGAGCTCTTGCCGGCGATCCGGGTCCAGCTGCTCAAACATGGCGAGGATCTCCGCATCGGTGCTCATGACGGCGCCGCGACGAGCGAGCGAGGGGACAGGTTCTTGTGCGTCGTGATGGTCATCTGATCGAGTTGCCTCCGGCCCGGCGAAGCGGTGGCCCTGGCTGACGCGTCAACTGCCATCCGGGGCCGTTCTGTTGTCGTCAGTGTGCACCCGATTGCGAGGTCGCCTTGACCACGGCCCTCAGTACCCGATCCATCACAAGGGGTTCTGATGCCTTGACTCGACCTCGATGTAGGAGTTGACTTTGCTGTTGGCCTTGTACGCGCCAGCGACACCCACCGTTGCCCACGCCTGACTCGCACGATGCTGCCTCCAGACCCTCGATTCAAGGAGCTCGATCCTGATGACCTGGCATGACCGTGCTGCCTGCCTGAGCGTGGACCCCGAACTGTTCTTCCCCATCGGGAATACCGGCCCCGCGCTTCTCCAGGTAGAAGAAGCCAAGGCCGTCTGCCGTGGCTGCGAGGTCATCGAGACCTGTCTGAGCTGGGCCATCGAGTCCGGCCAGGACGCGGGGGTCTGGGGTGGGCTGTCCGAGGACGAGCGGCGGGCCCTCAAGCGTCGCAATGCCCGTTCCCGGCGTGCCGACCTGGTCGCCCCCCTTCTCTGACGGCTGGCAGGTGGTGAAGGCCGAGCACTTCCTGCGGTTCGAACAGGTGAGCGAGGTCGAGGCCACCGACCGCGGTCTCGCTGCGCAGCTCCACGGGGAGCGACTGCGCGTCGACCTCGTGCGGGCCGACATCGTCAGGGTCAAGATCAGCCGGGGGGGAACCTTCGACGAGTCGCCGACCTTTGCGGTGTGCGTCGACCCGTTGGCCGAGGACGTGGAGTTCACGGTCGAGCGCGCCGACAACGTGGTGCGGTTGCGCACCCCGGATATGGTCGTCTCGCTCTGGCTGGACCCGTTCCGGCTCGACGTGCATCGCAGCGACGGCTCAGCGGTGATCGAGACCGCTGTCGATGACGGTCATCTCGGGGGCTACGCGACCCTCAACGATGCCTTCACCCTGCGCCGGCGGTGCACGCCCGAGGACGCGATCTACGGTCTCGGCGAGAAGACGGGGAGCCAGAACCGGCGGGGCCGGGACTTCACCCTGTGGAACACTGACGTCCTGGACCCCGACACGACCGGCGAGTTCACCGCCGGCAGGCCGGAGTCCGATCCCCGCTCGGACCGCACCAGCACCGGGTTCGACCCGTACTACGTGTCAATCCCGTTCTTCTACCACCAGAACCACCCCAGCGGCCAGATCGCCGCGTCGTTCGTCGACAACGGCTATCGCGGGCACTACGACTTCACGGACCCGTGGGAGTACCAGATCCGGTTCGACGGCGGCCAGTACACCGAGTACGTCTTCGCGGGGCCCGACATGCCCGCGATCCTGGCGGCATACACCTGGCTCACCGGACGCATGGCACCCCCGCCCCTGTGGGCCCTCGGGTACCACCAGTGCCGCTGGTTCCGCTACACCCAGGACGCCGTCGAACAGATCGCGGCGGAGCACCGCAGTCGCGAGATCCCCTGCGACGCACTGTGGCTGGACATCGAGCACATGGACGGCTACCGCGTCTTCACCTGGGACGAGCAGGCCTTCCCCGACGTGGACGGCATGCTGGGGCGACTCGCCGAGCAGGGGTTCAAGGTCATCACCATCGTCGACCCGGGCGTCAAGGCGGAGCCCGGGTACTGGGTCTTCGACCAGGCCCGCGAACGGGACGTGCTGTGCAGGACCGAGGGAGGCGACACCTACATCGGCCTGGTCTGGCCCGGCAGCACTGCCTTCCCGGACTTCGCGCAAGAGAGCGCCCGCCAGTGGTGGGGCGAGCTGAACGCCGCGCACGTCCGCTCCGGAGTCGCCGGCATCTGGAACGACATGAACGAGCCCGCCACCGGGGCGATCCCTCCGGACCGGATGCGCTTCGCTCGTGGGCAGGACTCCCACGAGCGGTACCACAACCAGTACGCGCTGCTCATGGCGATGGGGACCACAGCCGGGCTGCTCGCCGCGATGCCCGACAGACGCACCTTCGTCCTGTCGCGGGCAGGCTCGGCCGGCATCCAGCGGTATGCCGCGAACTGGCTGGGAGACAACCTCTCCCGGTGGGATCACCTGTGGCTGAGCATGCCGATGGCCAGCGGGCTCGGCATCAGCGGACAGGCCTTCGTCGGCGCGGACATCGGCGGTTTCAAAGGGAACTCGAACGCGGAGCTCTACCTGCGCTGGATGCAGTACGGCGTCCTCACCCCGTTCTGCCGCAACCACTGCGAGATCGGCAACGTCGACCAGTACGCGTGGACTTGGGGCCCCGTCATCGAGGAGTGGGTCCGCGACGCCATCCGGCTGCGCTACCGGCTCATGCCGTACCTCTACGCGACCTTCCTGCGGGCCGCCGAGACCGGGGCGCCCGTCCAGCGTCCGCTGGTCTTCGACCACCAGTACGACCCGATGGTGCGCGACCTCGACGACGAGTTCCTGCTCGGGCCGGACCTGCTCGTGGCCCCGGTGTTCGAGCCCGGCTGCACGGCCCGGCAGGTCTACCTGCCCGCTGGCACCTGGTACAACTGGCACTCCGCAGAGGTGGTCGAGGGCGGGACCTTCCGGGTGGTACCGACCCCCATGCAGACCATCCCGATCTTCGCCCGGGGCGGATCGGTCATTCCCCTGTGGCCCGATGCGCCGCCCTCGACCGCGGGCTACCACCCGTCCGTCATCGAGCTCCACCTCTTCGTGCCCGGGACCGACGGCACCCACACGTCCCTGCTCCAGGAGGACGACGGCCTGACGTTCGCCTCGCTGGAGGGTTCGTGCTATCGGACCACCGTGGTGGTGACCAAGGCCGGGAACCGGCTGACTGTGCGAGGGGACGTGGAGGGCGACGGGTACGAGGGCAACAGGCGCGAGGAGCTCCACCTCGTCGTCCACGGCGCGGCACCTGACGCCGTCGACGTGGACGGGACCCGGCTGCCCGTCGTGGGCGGGCGCGTCGCCCTGCCCAACAGCGGGACCTCGTTCAGCATCGCGCTCGACCTCTAGCCGGGTGCGGCCCGGGTCGCCGTCAGGAGGACCTGGTAGGCAGTTCCTTCGAAATGCTCGTGCGGACGACCGACCAGGCCGACGGGCGGCCAGCTAGCGGCGGTACAGAGCTTCCACCTCGGCCTCGTGGGTCTTCAGCACGATGTGGCGCTTCACCTTCAGGCTCGGTGTGAGCTCACCGGTCCCCTCCGTGAAGTCGGTGATCAGGACCCGGATCTTCTTGATGGACTCTGCGGCCGAGACCGCTTTGTTCGTGTCGTCCACCGCGAGCTGGAGGGCGGCCAGCAGGTCCGGGTCCTCGCGCAGGTCGGCCACGCTGGCGGTGGCGGGTTTGCCGGCCTCGTCCTTCCAGAGCGTGAAGGCGTCGGGGTCGATGGTGACCAGGGCGCCGATGAACGGGCGGGCGTCGCCGATGACGACGCACTGGCTGACCAGCCAGTGGGCTCGCAGCCTGTCCTCCAGCACCATCGGGGCCACGTTCTTGCCCGAGGAGGTGACGATGATGTCTTTCTTGCGGCCGGTGATGGTGAGGTAGCCGTCGGCGTCGAGCTCGCCGAGGTCGCCGCTGTGGAACCAGCCGTCCTGGTCGAACACCTCACGGGTGGCCTCGTCGTTGTGCCAGTAGCCTGCGAAGACGTTGCCGCCCTTGATGAGGACCTCGCCGTCGTCGCCGATGCGGATGGTGCAGCCGGGGATGGGGCGTCCTACCGAGCCGACGCGCTGGTGGTCGGGCAGGTTCAGGGTCACCCCCGCGCAGGTCTCGGTGAGCCCGTAGCCCTCGAGCACGGTGATGCCGATGCCGCGGTAGAAGTGCCCGAGCCGGACGCCGAGCGCCGCGCCGCCGCTGACCGACCAGCTCACGTCCCCGCCGAGCACGGCGCGGAGCTTGCCGTAGACCAGCCGGTCGAAGAGCCCGTGCCGCAGCCGGAGCAGAAGTCCGGGGCCGCCGGTGTCAAGGGACTGGCTGTAGGCCACCGCCGTGGCGTCGGCCAGGTCGAAGATGCGCCCCTTGCCGTCCGCCACGGCCTTGTGCCTGGCGGAGTTGTAGATCTTCTCGAACACCCGGGGCACCGAGAGCACGACCGTCGGCCTGAAATCGACCAGGTGCGCGACGATGTTCTTGACGTCGCTGGTGTGTGCCATGTGGACCCTGTTGTGCACCGCGGCGAGCTGGATCGACCGGGCCAGGATGTGCGCCGACGGGAGGAACTGCAGCGTCCTGGTGCCGTCGTTGTAGACACGTTCGGTGACGCCGTCGGCTGCACAGACGTTGTGCACCTCGTTCAGGAGGTTGGCGTGCGTGATCGCGCAGCCCTTCGGCCGTCCGGTGGTGCCGGAGGTGTAGATGATCGTGGCCAGGGACTCGCTGGTCACGGCGCTCCGGCGCCTCATGACCGTCTCATCGGGGACATATCTTCCGGCGGAGACGAGCGCGTCGATGCCGCCGGAGCCGATGACCCACACGTTGCTCAGTCCTGGCAGTCCGGCCTGGGTCTGTGCGACCGTCTTCGCGTGGTCAGGGGTCTCGACGAACGCCGCGACGGCACCTGAGTCGGTGAGGATCCACTCGACCTGCTCAGCCGAGGAGGTCTCGTAGATGGGGACCGTCACGCCAGCGGCGGCCCAGATCGCGAAGTCGCACAGCATCCACTCGAATCGAACGTGGGAGCACAGCGCGACCCGGTCACCCGGCTGGATGCCGGAGACGATGAGCCCCGCTGCCAGCCTGGTGACCTCTTCGGCCAGCTCCCGATAGGTGACCGGGACCCAGCGTCCGTCCACCGGCCGGGAGAAGCCCACCTCGTCGGGCACCTGCTCACCATGGGCGAAGACGTCGTCCGACAGGTTCTCCCGCAGGCTCGGCACATACTTGGACGGCGTGCCGTACTCGGCCATCCCCTTCGCTGCCCGGCCACGTACAGCGGGCTCGGCGGCAGTCAGGTTCCAGGCATCTTCCAGGGGCCCGCCGACCTTCGCCACAGCGATTCCTGCCTCATCGACTGCGGCAGTTCCTGCGTGGTTGTCGAAGCGGGTTACGGAACTGGAAGGGTCTTTTGATGACAGCACGGTGCGAGCTCAATTCGATGGTCCCGGATATGATCACGGGCCGCCGAGGTTCTGGAGTAGCACGAGTACGAGCCAACGCCACCAGGTTCTGGGGGGTGCGTGGCATACCCAATGTTACACCTGATACGGAGCACGGTCCTGTCAGGGGGACAGGCCAGGAATCAGGCCGAGGCACCACGGATATGGTGCAGCCGTTCACGAAGGTCCGGGTCAGACATCACCAGGTAGACCAGCCCGCAGTCCTGGGGGCCCGTTGCACCTGGCACGCACAGCGAGCACGCATCACCGGGGCGAACGGGGCACCTGGGCTCTGGTCGGGTCCTGACCTCGACCATCTGGATCCCCCTGCCGCAGTTCACGTGACGTTCTCGGTTGCGGACGTCAGCACCGCGCACGTGAACCAGTCATCGTGCCTTCGATGCCCTACGAGAATACGGGACGTGACGTTGCCATGGTTCCCGCGGCGGTGCCCGGACGCCCTTTCAACCTTGTGAGACATAACCGAACGCTCACGCCTCGCCCCACGTGAACCCAACGCGAGCCCGGCGCCTGCAGCCACAGCGTTCGCCGACCTACGAGCCAGCGACCTCCGTGCCGAGCTTCCTTCGAGCCGCGAGACTCGTCGCGACCTCAGCGCCCGTGACTGACATCGCGGCGCCCACGCCGGCCAGCATCGCGAAGATGACTGCCTCACCGCTCCCGTCCCCGCCGTGGCCGGCGGTCCAGAGCGCGACACCGATGGCAAAGACCACGAGTACCGCCGCCACTTGCCCTTCCCGCGGCACGAAGATCAGCCCGAGGGCCCCCATCACCACGCCGAACGCGGCCGCACTCACCAGACACGCATCACCGGCCAGGACTCCGGGCTGCTTTGTCACGACTGACTTGAAGGATGGCATCTCCCCACTCCCTTCGCGGGTGGACGGGCCTGCGGCAAACCTCAATGCGAACTGGGCAAACTGGCGTGGGCCGACACCGACCGGAGGGGCTCATGACCAAGCGACCCGGCGAGCAGGAACAGAAGGCCAACCACCATGATCGGCATGACCACCACGCCGGACGAGCCGCCGAACAGGCCAAACAGGGCCATCAACGTGACCGCGACATACCTCAGGACCTTCGCCATGCGTGTCACCGCGGGTCATCTCTTCTCTATCCCCACGCGTACCGGTGAAACCCGCCTGCGATGAGGGTGAGAAGTCCCAGCCCGGACGTTCAGGGGCCTGTCCGGTCAGACGGCGCGAAGCACCAGAAGGAACTGCCCGCCGCCCGCCTCGACCTGGGTCGCCACCGCCAGCCCCGGCGCGAACCGGGACAGCCGATCCACCAGCCATGCGGCGGCCTTGTCGGCATCCGCCCTGCTGGGGCACCGGGCCACCACCTCTCGGCCGCCCTTGCGTCTCAACCGCTCGACGGTCGCCACGATCGGGGCGGGCTCGACGACGAACAGCTCCGGAGACCAGGCCACGACGGGCTTGACCGCGCCCTTGCGCGTGTTGCATCCCCGGTGGGCAAGGCGCTCCATGCCCGCGACAGCCTTCTTGCCCTTCGGCGAAGATCCGCTGTCGACGCTGGGGCCGCGGTCCGAATTGACGGATGAGCCGGGGTTGACCGGCTCATCGCACAGCCAGCAGCGCCAGGCATCGCGCTCACCAACCTCGTTGAGGGTGCTCATAGCCAGAGGCTACGGGTCGCCCGCCCCTCATCCAAAGATGCCGTATGCCAGCCGTGCGTATGGGCTCTGCTGACGCCGACGATCAGAACTCGCCGTTGACCAGCCCCATCACTTCAATCCGCCAGTCATCGAAGCTCATCTTCGGCTCCTTGGCCATCAGGTCGGCCAGCTCCTGCTCACGGGTCGGTTCGGGGGCGCCCAGGACCACAGCCCCGATGTCCTCGGCCAGGTCGCTGTGGGGCATCACCCTGACCTGGATCTTCGTCGCCGACTTGTCCGCCTGGAAGGCGTCAGCAAGGACCTTCAGCAGTCCCAGCCTGGCGCTGTGGTCGTCGGGCGCCGAAGCCTCGACGTAGGTGTTGCCTCCGACCAGCACGACCCGGGCTTCGTCGGACATCGCCGGCAGGACCGCCGAGGCGGCGGCGAAGCGGGCCAGCAGCCCATCCTCCAGGAAGTTGCGCACCCGTTCGACGACGGAGTCGCCGCGAGCCGACACATGCACCGGCAGCTGCACGTAGCCGCTCAGCGAGCCCGGCGCGATGCCGGCCAGGGCCCCGTCCAGCTTCCCCAGATCATCGACCGCGAGGACCTCGGCACCCGCCTTTCGGAGGGCATCCGACACCTCGGCCACTCGCTCTGTTGCTCCCGTTACCAATACCGTAGAAACCACTGTCTTCCCCTTCGCCGTCGCTGTCAGCTGAGGCTAGCGAACAAGGGCGCCCTTGACCACAGGTAATGTGTCGGCATGACGGATGCCACAACGGACGACAACCCGACGGACACTCCGGCGACGGACTCGCCGGTGACCACGCACCGGCCCCTCGTCGTCCTGGACAAGGTCAACAAGCACTTCGGAGACCTGCACGTCCTCAAGGACATCGACCTGACCATCGGCGAGGGGGAGGTCGTCGTGGTCATCGGTCCCTCGGGATCGGGCAAGTCCACCCTCTGTCGCACGATCAACCGGCTCGAGACCTTCGAGTCCGGGACGATCGAGATCGACGGCGTCTCGCTGCCGGACGAGGGCAAGGAGCTGGCCAGGCTCCGCGCCGACGTCGGCATGGTCTTCCAGTCCTTCAACCTCTTTGCGCACAAGACGATTCGTGAGAACCTCACCCTCGGCCCGATCAAGGTCCGCGGACTGGGCAAGGACGAGGCGAACGAGCGCGCCACCTCCCTGCTGAAGCGGGTCGGCATCCATGAGCAGGCCGACAAGTACCCCGCCCAGCTGTCCGGCGGCCAGCAGCAGCGCGTCGCCATCGCGCGAGCACTGGCGATGGACCCCAAGGTCATGCTCTTCGACGAGCCAACCTCCGCCCTCGACCCCGAGATGATCAACGAGGTCCTCGACGTCATGACCGGCCTGGCCAAGGACGGTATGACGATGGTCGTGGTGACCCACGAGATGGGCTTCGCCCGCCGGGCCGCCAACCGGGTGGTCTTCATGTCAGAGGGCCAGATCGTCGAGGAGAGCACCCCCAAGGAGTTCTTCACCAACCCGCGGTCCAGCCGGGCCAAGGACTTTCTGAGCAAGATCCTCACGCACTGAGCTTCCCGGCACATCCCCGCACCAACGTCACTCGCCTTACTCGCGGATGCGCCCATCGGCGCATCCACGCCTAATCAGGAGGAAACAATGGGACACAGTCCAAAACTCTTCGTGGCCGGCCTCGCCGTCGCCGCCCTGACCCTGAGCGCCTGTGGTTCCGGCAGCACAGACGCACCGAAGGTCGCCGCCAAGCCAAGCCTTGAGGCGGGCACGACGATGGCCAAGATCGCGGCTGCCGGCAAGATGAAGGTGGGCACCAAGTTCGACCAGCCCGGATTCGGGCTCAAGGGCCTGGACGGCAAGCTGTCCGGATTCGACGTCGAGGTGGCCAAGATCATCGCCGGGGCGATGGGCGTGACGGCCGAGAACATCGAATGGGTCGAGAGCCCCTCCAAGCTTCGCGAGGAGCTCATCGAGAAGGGCAGCGTCGACATGGTCGCCGCCACCTACACGATCAACGACAAGCGCAAGGAGCGGATCACCTTCGCGGGTCCGTACTACGTCGCCGGTCAGCAGCTGATGGTCAAGTCCGACAACGCCAAGATCAAGGGTCCGGCCGATCTGAAG